>JAYTHR010000353.1:0-4006 GCA_043732425.1 Bdellovibrionales bacterium | reverse complement strand
CACATAATAAAGTGGTCATGATTCCGCCCGCAAACTTCAAGGGGACAGTAACAACTCCCAGTTTAAAAATTGAAGAAGGCGTTGTTTTCGAAGGCGCGTCCTACGTGCCCAAAGCATAGCCAAAAAGAAAAAACTAGAAGATTAAAATAGTTAAGACCTTGACGCAGAAAAGCCCTGGATGATATCCCAGTAGGTCTCAATTAATTATAAAGGGCGTTACATGGAAATCTTGTTACAGCTTGGCGCTAATGAAACGGCATATATTCAATTTCTATTGTTTGTAATAACGATTACTTTTCTAACAACAGTTATCTATAATCCATTCTTTTTGGCCTACGATCAAAGACATCAATTAACAAAAGGCGCCGATCAGATTGCCTACGAAACTCAAGATGAAGCTAAAAAGCTAGCGCAGATTTATCAATCCCGTGCCCGCGAAATTCACGAAAAAATAAATAAAACATTTGAATCATCAAAAGCAGACTCTCTTAAGTCCTGCGCCATTATTGTTGAAGCTGCGAAATCAAAGGTTTCTGAGACAACGACAAGAGCGCAGCAAAACATTGAGACTCAAAAACAGGGTGCCGTCGCACAGGTTAAGTCCATAGCCGAAGATGTGTCGGGTGAAATTATAAAAAAACTGATGGGTACGGTATGATAAAAATAACGGCCTTTTTGGCGCCGCTTTTTAGCGCCGCGGTGGCTTTTGCCGAAGCCGCAGAACACGCCGGCGTTCAGGACGAGGGAATTCCATTAGATAAAATCGGATGGCAGGCGGCCAATCTTGGGATTCTTCTTATCGTGTTATTTTACTTTTCGAAAAAAGCCATTGTCGAAATGTTCGCAAAAAGAAAAGCAGATTTTATTGAACAATCAGCAAAAACGAAGTCTTTGCTTCTCCAGGCCGAGGCCGACTTAAAAGAAATTAAAACTAAGCTCAATCATCTTGAAGGCGGCGAATCAGCCTCTCTTGATCGCGCGCGCCACGAGGCAAATCTTATCAAGGCTAACTTAATTCACGAAGCTGAAGCCCAGTCGGCGAAAATGAAAAGCGACGCCGAAACTTCAATTCGCAATGAACTGATGAAGGCTAAAGAAGAAATCAACCAACTTATATTAAAAGAAGCGATTACGGCAGCCAAACAAAAGCTGGCAGTTGTAAATCCGCAAACCCAAAAAGCGATCGAAACGCAATTTTTATCTCAGGTGGATAATGCGCACATAGGGAAGGGTGGCTTATGAGTTCTGAAGTCATCATTGAAAAATACGCGCAAGCCCTTTTTGACGCCGCCACTGCTGCGGGGAATCTAAGTGCGGTCGCTGGCGAACTTGAGTCAGTATCAAAGATATTTGCAGAAAAAAGCACGCTTGCATTTTTTACCAGCCCTTTTAATTCAACGGACCAAAAAATAAGCGCAGCAAAATCTTCACTCGAGGGAAAAGTTTCGGCTGAACTATTTAATTTTATTGCGACGCTAGTAAAAAACGAGCGCACGCAGCTGATCGTCGACATCAACGACCTACTTAAAACTAAAGTGTCTCAGGTCGGCGGTGAAGCCGAAGGAACACTTTTTGTCGTTCAAGAGCCCAGTGCAGATTTTAAAACAGCATTAGAAAAAAAAGTATCAGGAATCTTGAAAAAAGAAGTGCGACTGACGGTGAAAAAAGACGCTGCGCTTATCTCTGGATTTAAAGTTCAAGTTGCGGGTTGGACGTTGGATGACTCTGCACTCAATCACTTAAAAAAACTAACAGAAAATATTTCTACGAAAGGCCTATAAATGGAAGCGCAAATCAGAGCCGATGAAATCGGACGCGTTCTTAAAGAACAAATCTCTAAATACAATAAAGCCGTTGAGGTTGCAGAAACAGGAAGCGTGCTTTCAGTTGGTGACGGAGTTGCGCGTGTTTATGGTTTAGAAAACGTGATGGCCGGAGAACTTGTTGAGTTTTCAAGCGGCGTTCAAGGGATGGCTTTAAATTTAGAATCGTCACAAGTCGGTGTCGTTATTTTTGGAGAAGATCGTCTTATTAAAGAAGGCGATGTCGTTAAAAGAACAAAGAAAATCGTTTCTGTTCCCGTGGGTGAAGCGCTTTTGGGCCGCGTAGTAAACGCATTAGGCCAAGCGATTGACGGAAAGGGACCTATCACATCGGCACACTCGCGACTGGTAGAAGTCAAAGCTCCGGGTATTGTGTATCGCAAATCAGTTCACGAACCACTTCAAACAGGCCTTAAAGCCATCGATGCCCTTGTGCCAATTGGCCGTGGTCAGCGTGAATTGATCATTGGTGATCGTCAAACGGGAAAAACAGCTATTGCGGTTGATACAATCATTAACCAAAAAGGCCAAAACGTTCACTGTTTTTACGTAGCTATCGGACAAAAACAATCAACCGTATCTATCGTGGTTGAGAAACTGCGCCAAGCTGGCGCCTTAGAATACACAACAATTATTTCAGCCAGCGCTTCTGATCCGGCTCCGATGCAGTTTTTAGCTGCGTATTCTGGAACGGCGATGGCAGAGTATTTCCGTGATTCTGGAAAACATGCCTTAATTATTTATGATGATTTAACGAAACAAGCCCAAGCGTATCGTCAAATGTCTTTACTTCTTCGCCGCCCCCCAGGACGAGAAGCTTATCCTGGAGACGTATTTTATCTTCACAGCCGACTGCTTGAGCGTGCCGCGAAAGTTTCCGACGACAAAGGGGCGGGCTCATTAACGGCGCTACCAATCATTGAAACGCAAGCCGGAGATATCTCGGCGTATATTCCAACGAACGTGATTTCAATCACGGACGGTCAGATCTTTTTAGAATCTGATTTGTTTTACAAAGGTGTTCGACCTGCAGTTTCGATCGGTAAATCAGTTTCTCGCGTGGGTGGTTCGGCGCAGATTAAAGCCATGAAGCAAGTTGCGGGTTCTATTAAGCTAGAATTAGCTCAGTTTCGTGCGCTTGAGGCCTTCGCGGCCTTCGCGTCTGATCTAGACAAAGCCTCTCAGCAGCAGTTGGCGCGTGGTCGTCGTTTAGTAGAGGTATTAAAACAAGGACAGTATCAGCCCGCTAAAGTGGAAGAGCAAATTTTGATGCTTTTTGCTGCGACCAATGGTTATACGGATTCAATTCCAGAAACAAACGTGAGTCGCTTTGAAATAGAAATGCTGCAATTCTTTAAACAGAAGTACCCACAGGTGTTACGCGGCATTGAAGAGAAAAAAGCAATTTCTGACGATGCGAAAAAAGAAATCGTGACAGGAATGAACGAGTTTAAATCCATTTTTCAACCGTCTAAGTAATTGAAAGAGAAAAGGTTTTAAGTGGCTAACTTAAAAGATATCCGGCTTCGAATTGAGTCGACGAAGAACACGCAGCAAATCACGAAAGCGATGAAGCTAGTGTCTGCGGCGAAATTAAGAAAAGCCCAATACAATATTACAAACATGCGCCCGTATGCCGTGGCGCTGAAGCAAGTCATTGCGAACATTGCGGCGACTCATAAAGTGACTCATCCGCTGATGACACAGAAAACAAATGTCAAAAATGTTTTGCTGGTTGTTTTAACTTCAGATCGTGGTCTGTGTGGCGGCTTTAACAGTAATATTAACAAATTCGCGGAAAAATATATCCTGGATAATAAGACTAATTTCGAAAAAATTGATTTTATTTTTATTGGTAAACGCGGGAACGACTATTTCAATCGTAAAAACATCAAGGGTCTTGAGACTTTTACTAAGCTAGATAAAGATATTTCTTACGGCTTAGCAAAAATGATCGCCGAGAAACTTGTCGGCCAGTTCGAGGCTGGAAGTTACGATGAAATTCGCCTCATCTATAATGAATTTAAATCGGCCATTTCTCAAAAGGTTGTCTGTGAAACAATTCTTCCTGTTCAGATTGAGGTTTCTTCGTTTGATACTCCAGGAAGTACATTTTCAGCGGACATGATTTTTGATCCGTCTCCGGAGTTAATCATTGGCGACCTGTTGAAGAAAAGTTTTAA
>JAYTHR010000352.1:0-12645 GCA_043732425.1 Bdellovibrionales bacterium | reverse complement strand
TGACAGCTTTTGATAGCTTAAAAGACTGGAATAGCCAAAATTATCCTGACGACAAACATTTTAAGGCCATCGAAAAAGTTCTTAAGGCTTTATCCAGTAATCGAAGTCTGACGAAAATATCTGCGGATTTACCCTACTTTATTTTCAGAAGCATTTTGGAAGATCCTGAAGTCAGTGTTAAAGTGGCTTATTTAAATAATATTAAAAAAGAGCGCGCCATTCTGAATAGTAAGTTCAATGTTACCGCCGCAAAAAATTTTACAAATTATAGCAATAAGATTTTAAATTCACGGATTCGAACGGTTTCCTTAGAAATCGGCGCCTTAGTTAAAAATCAGCTGCAAAAATTTGAACGTGAACTTTCTGACTACATCACCCAATTTGATTTCATAAATTATGAATTTTTAGATTTAAAAAAGAACCTAGCGGCCCAGAAAGCCATCGAGACGACCCTTGAAGTGTCCAGTTCGGAGAAAGAAACGCGTCAGTATTATATCCAATCGGGATATCAATATTATCCTTTCGAGGGCGAATACTGGCGAGATGAAATCGGAAACTATCAATATTTAGGTAAAAATCAGTGTGGTAAAAATGAATAAACTTAATCTTACATTTCTTCTCTTATTTTTCGGCGGTCTGACACTTTCTGTAAGCGCTCAAGCTCAAGAGACTTCAGAGTTGGTATCTGCGGATAAAAACAATCGGATCAAATTAAATTTTGACGACGAACTGGTTAAGGGGAAATTCAATTCTCCGGAAGCGATGTATATTACCACACGAAAAAATAACAATTTCAAAAAATTAATTAAGGTCCGCGAAAACTTCAATTCAGAAATGGATAAAAGTAAAAATGCTTTTAAAAAATAAGAACTTTTTTCTTTCTTTACTGTGCCTCTCGCTCTGTTTCGCTAGCGGTTTGGTAAAACCAACGCGCGCGTTCGCCGAAGAGACCCTCATCACGGAAGACCTACTTCCGACGGAATCGGTATTCCCGCTGCTCGACAGTGAAGATATGGTGATGAATCGACAATTAAATCACACCCATCGTTTTGAAGTAAAAGCCGATTTATTGATCGCTTTAGATGAGCTTTTTAATGACAACAAACTTCTAGGAATTACGGCTTACTACCATTTGAACAATGATTTAGGTTTTGGTTTGAAATATTATCAGTATCCCGCCGCCTTCAATAGCTACAAACAGCAATTTGATACTAAAGGGGTTTTCATTGACCGCGCTCCGCAACCAAAGTCAATATTTGCGGCCAGCTTAGTGAACCGCATTTTATACGGAAAAATAAGCGTCAGTAAAGACTTGATTCTGCCGCTGACCCTTGAAGCTCAGTATGACCTGGGAATTAACAAGTACGGAACTCAAAGTTTACCTTACTCGGCATTTAGTCTTAGTAATAAATTATATCTTCAGAGAAAATACATTATTGATCTCAGCTATACGTTACAGCTTCATCAAGTTATAAATCCCGTATCTGCGGATATTCGCCAAGCTTCGCCCGTACCAGACGAATCTGCCTTCACCAAAAAAATACAATTTAGCCAGTGTCTTTCTATCGGACTGGGCTACCTTTTTTAGGAAAGTTGAAATGAATGACGAATCATAAAATGATCCTAATTTTTGCCGCAGGGTTCGCTTTGCCTTTTGCGGCCGCTTTCGCATTTATTTTGTTTGGCGGATTTCCGGCTTCAACTTGGGATCCACCCTTACCGCTGGAACAAAGTCTTGCTCATTTTGTACTTCATACCAGCATGAAACAAAAACCCGTCACGGAAAACCCACCCGAGATGGCTGCGGAAAGTCTATATTCTGCGACCAAAGTTTATTTAACCAACTGCTCGGTCTGTCATGGTGTTCCTACTAAACCCGAAAGCCACATCGCCCAAGGAATGTTTCCCAAGCCGCCGCAGCTATTTTTAGCTGATCAAAGCGTGACTGATGATGCCGAAACTGAAATTTATTGGAAGATAAAAAATGGAATTCGGCTGACCGGAATGCCTGGATTTCAAAATTCTTTAACCCCCACAGAGATTTGGCAAGTTACAAATCTTGTTCATCAGGCTGATAAATTACCCCCAGAGATACTTCAGGCCTTACAGAAATAATATCTAGGCGTCTAATTTTAGTCGCCACATTGTCGTAACGGCACCGACACCGCCAATAATTCCACCGACCAACCAAATAATTCCAATACTTAAAATAAATTCGGCGCCGAAAGCGGTGAATAATCCAAGGGAAAGCAAACCCAAAGTTAAAATATGCAAAAACTGATGCCGTCTTAAAACAATGATTTCTTCTAATGTCAAAAAATACCCTGAGACTAAAAGACTTGATCCAACAAATAAGATTCCGCAAATTAGCATGCAGACTTGATGCCCGCCAAAACTCATCAGCCAATGATCTAATGACCGTTCGGTTTGAAAAGGATTAACACCAAACTGGTGACAGACGGATAATGAAAAAAATCCAATCGTTAAATAAATTCCGAGCACTTTTAAAAAGATGATTTCGCTTTTAGGATTTAACAACCTGGAAGCAGTGCCTAACGTTTTTTCATTTAATTTATCAGGAACTTGAAAAGTCTCTGCAGCTATAAAATCTTCATAATCTAGTTTATCGCTCATAAATTTTCTCCACTTCGAATAAGTTCTTTCAATCTCTGAATTCCGCGGCTGACTAATTTTCTGACATTCATGTCAGACGTACCAAGAACTGCGGCGATTTCGGAAAAAGTTTTTTCTTCAATGTATCTTAAATGCATGGCCGCTTTTTGAGACTCTGGTAATGTGCTAATGATATCATGAATCTGATCCCGCACAGCGACCTGAGGTGTCAATTCGGACGTCGGTAGTAAGTCTAAATTAAAGTCTGAAACAACAACCTTCCTTTTATCTTTTCGTAACTCGTCAATCATCACCGATTTCGTAATCGTGAATATCCAGGGAAGAACCGCAAAGTTTTTTTTGTACTGATGCTTCGAACGGTGAATTTTTAAAAAAACTTCTTGAAATATATCGTGCACTTTCTGTTCGCTCGAAATTCGTTTCTTTAAAAAGCCATAAACTTTCCCGGAGTGCCGCTCATACAAACTTTGAAATGCGGTTTGCGAACCATTTTGATACAGTGCCATGAGCTCTTCATCTGCAATTTCTTTGCTTTGCATGCGACTCCCTCAACGAATACGACCCCGAACAACCTTTTGTGACAGAAACACTTAAAATAAAACTTCAACACAAAATCAATACTTTACAAGGCCCTAAATGAAATGTTCGAACTTTATTCTATTTTTTATCTTGAGCCCTACCAGAGCTTAGTGATTAACTATAAAGACCACCCTTACTTCTTGAAGGAGTTTTTATGAAAAATGCATTTTTCGCCCTGGTCATTGCTTTAACTGCGCCTTTAATAGGTTCTACCGAGCCCGTTCAATCGATTTCACTAAAAGTGACCGAGAAGGGCTTTGAACCCAGTGAAATTAAAGTCAAACCTGGCAGTCACGTCATCCTTGAAGTCACGCGCGTGACGGATGCCACGTGCGCTACGGATATAAAAATAAGTGAAAAGAAAATTAAAAAAAGTCTTCCTTTAAATAAAATGGTACCAATTGACGTGGGTGTTTTAGCAAAAGGAAAAATCACTTTTGCTTGCGGCATGGATATGGTTTCAGGCCATATTGTTGCCGAGTAAATTACCACAAAATTGTTTTAAATTGGTCAAAGTCGTCATTAAAGTGATGACCACCTTTTAGCTTGTAGGCCGCTTCTGGGGTAGGAAACTTGGAACAGACTCCGGGGCGATCTTCATCTCCGTAAATACATTTAATTTTAACAGACTTTACCTTAAGAACTTCGTCGCGGATAGAAGCTCCACTGTCCGCATTGTCGAACCAATCCGAAATATTAAATTCAAATTTAACATTGTTTCCCGGCGCGATCATGACCGCCTGGTGAATCAATTGCTGCGTTTTTTTTGAAAGCTGATTAATAATACCTGGGATCACCTCGGCACCGAAAGAAAAACCGACCAAATCAAATTCTTTAAGCTTCCACTGCTTCGAAAAATAATGACTGATATTTTCAATATCTTTTGCGGCCCCTTCTGGTTTTTTAGCAAACCAAAAATAATACAAAGAATTAATGCCTATCACCGGAATGCCCCGGGACTGATACTCGGATGCTAATTCTTGTGTAAATTCGGACCAGCCTCCATCTCCGGAATACAGAATCACGAAGCGATCTGATTTAACTTCTGAGGGCTCGATGATAATCAACGGTAAATTATCAATTAAAGGTTCCGCGTATGAATTTTTAGCTGAACCCAATGAGGCCGGTGTTCTAGAATTCAGCCGCCAAATATTTTTCATGTCAGAAGTCCAGTACTTTTTGTTCGCAGGATTATTCGCTAAATCTTTTACTTTGCTTAGAGGAATGTTTTGTTCTTGGCTCCAAGTCATTAATTGCGGACAGACTGCACGCTCGTCGGCAAATAAACGAACGAGCTTGTTAAGCCGGTGATTATCTTGTTTCAGTGCTAAACGCGGGTCAAAACAGCCATTAACCGCATTCACTGATTCCAGCAGGTCCGATGAACTTTTTGTTCCCAAAAAACTAGTAATTCCGTAAGAATCTTTGACGACGATAACGGTGGTTGGTTTAAATTCTTTTTCCGCTAAAAGCTGCTGCACGGATTTACCAATTTTTTCAATATGCTGGGCTAAAGAATCCAGATCGTGATTCAATAACTTTTCTTTTTTTGTATACAAAGAAAGGTCGACGCCGATAACAACGTTTTTATCTTCGGCGATTTCGTAAGCTAATTCGTCATACTTTGAGTTCCAACCCGAGATCTCCGAAATTAAGATGACATATTTCTTCGTGATATCTTCAGGTTTTTTAAAGATCTTAACTAAGCCAAGATCACCGGCCTCAAAACTAGTATGCCCGACTTTTTGCGGAACCCAAAAAAGAACAACTGAAATCAGAGCCCCCACGACAAGATCTTTCATTAGGCCGCCTCGGAGGAGTCGACGGGATTGGCAATGATGTGCACGACATTCACAAGCCCCAATGCTGCGCTCAGGCTACTATGATAGGCAACATAGCGGCATTCCCAAATCGGATGGTATTTATTCTTGAAATTCCGAACACCCTGAAAATTATAGAAGCGATCCGTATTTTCAAAAAGAAAAGCTCCCACGATGTTCCAAAAGGGCGACGTATTTTGCGCGAGGCCGGCTAAAGGTGACATGCCTAAGTTAAAAGTTCTATAACCATTTTCTTGGCCATAGCGGATAAGATTCAAGAATAAATAATCCATACAACCCGATGGAGCTTCCCCAGAATAGCGCATTAAATCTACCGATAATTCCGTGCGGTTATCGGTGCGCCATATATTCGCAAAGGCAATAATCTGACCCTCTTTAACCAGAACGGCATGGAAATAACGTGCTAAGTATTTCACATTAAAATTACCTAACGAAAAACCTTTCTCTTTACCGGACGATTTCTTCAACCAGTCCTCGGAAACCTTCCTAAATTCATCTTGCCGTTGTAAAAACTGGCCTGGGGTCAAAATTTTAAATTCCACACCCGCTTTTTTAACACGCTTATACGTGTTCCTGAGCCCATGCCGTTCGGGCCCATCTAAATTAAAGTCTTTAAGATTAATAATTGCCTCTTCACCGATTTTTTTAACTTTAAATCCAAGATCGTAATAATCAGCTATCTGGTTCCGCCGCACCTGATAAAAAAGCGGAAGACCGCCCGCAAGAACCGCAGCTTTTGCGAACTGCTTTATGGTCTCTTGTGGTTTCTGACCGATGGGGTCTCCCATGGAAATCCATGACCGCCCATGAACACGGTACATGATGAATCCAGATTTATCCTCGTTCAAGAAAAACTTCTTATCGCCCAAATAAGCCATTTGCGAAACAGTATACGGCGAGCCCGTAATGATTTTATCGACAGTCTCAGGGAGGACATCTGACCCCGAAGAAATAACTTTGTTGCTGAACTGCGGAATCATAAAACTTAATAAAATTAATCCGCTCAGCGCCGTACAAATGAAGAAAATATGGCTCGAGATAAATGACGTTTGAAAGAAGATGGATGTCAAATGAGAGCCAAAACCAATGCTACTCGGTGAACGCAAGGCTCGGGCACCGTCATAGTAAATACCGAGCAGACAGGCGGCCGCAGTAATCATTAAGCCGGCGCAGCGGTAGGAACAGAAATTTGAAAAAATCCAAGCGCGCTGCTGAAATTCTTTTTTGTAAAATAAAAGTACGGCGGCAGATAAAAATAAATAAGCGGAATTTTCGAAAGGTATGCCGCTGAATAGACTGATAAGGACAGTTCCCGCAGAAACCATAAGGGCCAATCCCCAAGCTAAATTACTACGTAAGAAAAGACCTACAGCAATGATCATAAGCAAAAACCCTGAAAAGCCGAGAAGCGACTGGCTAATTTTTGTCAGCTCTGCGGGCGCTAATGAAGTTACAAGTAACATCTGCAGGGGGTCAGAAGAAAATATCTTAGCATCAGTTAATAGGTATCCTTGAACTGCAAAAATTAAGGTGAACAGAGTTGCACTTTTATCATTAAAAGAGCGCCCCAGACTTTGAATGCTTTTATAAAACAATGGACTACTTTTTCTAAGTTGTGACACTCCAAAACTCATCAAACAAAAGCCCAAAGGCAGTATGTAATAAATTAAACGAAAAAATATTAGCGATCCAATCAGCTCGGTAGGCTGCCCACTGAAGCTAATAGCTAAAATTAAGGATTCCAGAACTCCAATCCCCCCGGGTACGCTTAAAACAATTCCCAGAAACTGCGCCGATAAAAATACCGACATGAATCCACCAAAGGAAATATCGAAAGTTTGCGGCATCAGTGAATATAAGGCAAATCCGGAAATGAACCAATCGAGTGTAGCTAGGATAAACTGAGGCGCCATTTCTTTGAGCTCAGGCAGTTTGACCTTGAGGCGACTTTCAACTTTTCTGGAGATATATCCAGAGTATAAAACCAAAAATGTCAAAAGCGATATGCCGACCACGATCAAAAGCAGGGGTGAAAAAAAAGTAGGTATGTTGTAATTTAATTTAAGTTTCGGCAAAGTTGAAAATAAAAAAGTAATCAATAGAGTAAGCCCGTATCCGACCCAAAGTGATGTGCTGTTAAAAACAGTCAAGTAAAGCGCTTTTTTAGGCTCTATTCCGCGCTCTTCGAAATGCTTTAAGCGCACGGCCACCCCGCTGAGACCAGCAAAACTAAAATGATTCGTGATGGCATTCGCAGTCCAGGATATATAAAAAGCGTCTCGAAACCGAACCGGAGCTTTTAAATTTTTCAGATTTAGGTACTCAATAATACCTAGTAAAAGATATGAAATAAAAGTGGCCGCGATCGATTGTGAAATTTGAGTTAAGGATAATGTCAGAAGACCTAAACGCACATGATCCCAAGTTAGGGTCTGAAGACTTTTAAAAAAAGCGACGAAAAACAAAACGAACATCATTGAAATTAAAATACGCAGCAGCTGCGAATTGATTGAAAATACCTTCAAAATTTTACAATAATAATTTTTTAACATCTTAAAATAAAGAAATCCTTTCCCCCTATCTTTTCGGCTTTTTTACCCTTAAACTGAAAATATGAAAATTTTATCTTTCATTTTATTTTTTCGCATGCTGGCCTTAGGATCTGAAGGGCAGGACCTTCATTTAGTAGGAACGGCGCGGCTCAAATCTGGTGCTATTTTTTACACTGAAAGTCATGACTTCGACTGGGCTAAAGGTCAGTTGGCTGGCTCGAAGACAACCTATAAGAATAGTTTAGGAAAGTTAATGGCCACTCTGAATTCTGATTTTTCAGTTTCATCGTATCTTCCAAATTCTGTTTTTAAGGACCTCAGAGATCAGTACGAATATAGAATAAATGTCGATGTCTTAAGTAAGACTGTCGTAATGGCTCATCGAGATTCTGAAAAAGAGGCTTGGACTGAGAAAAAAATTCCGTTAGAAAAAAATATGATGGTATTACAAGGCGCTATTTTTTTTATCAAAGATCATTTTGAAGATCTTAAAAATCATAAAACTTTAACTGTTATTTTTGCGATTCCTTCAAGATTAGACACGGCTGAAATTAATATAGAAGCCGAAGAAAGCACCCAGAAAGAAAAACTAGTCATCCATATAAAACCGAAAAGTCGATTCCTACGTTTGCTGATATCAGAAACTCTACTGACTTTTGATATCACCTCTAAAAGACTATTAGAATTCCGAGGCACTTCGAACTTGCTGGATGACCACGATAAATCGCAGGATGTCGTGATTGATTATAAGTACTAGCGGTACGTAACAAATACCTGCTGATAATTAGGGGCTAAATCCAAACCACCCATCAGTTCGACCGTTTCGAAAATAAAAAAGTTAACGTTCCACTTATAAGATAATCCCATTGTGGCATGAAGTCGCCCGCTTTCATTCTGCCAGCGCGAATTTTCGTAGTAGGAACCCAGCATGTAGGTCCCACTAGAACCACGGGTCCACGCCGAACGCCACCCGATGCGCGGCTCGATGACGATACTTCGCCCTTTTTCAACTAAATCTTTATTTTTTAAGGAACTTGAAAGCGCATCGAAACTTTGAAGAAACGAATTTTCAGATGAGCCAATAATGTCTAAATCAAAAAAAAGAGTTCGCTCATCCTTAAACGGGATATACGAAACCCCAAAGTTCAGCATCCACGGGAAATACAAAACAATATCTTCTTGGTAATTTACCGTGTTACCAAATGACTGTAACTGCAGGCCTAAGGAATAACTGTAGATGTTTGGCAGCTTAGCCCACACTCCGAAGCGCAACGAGGGCTGGTCCTGATAAATGGCCCCAAGATTCAGTGTCGGAAATGGAATTTCATTTTTTGGTTTTGAGGCGGTTCCGATCGAATGGTCCACATCTAGTTCGTGATGCTGAAATAAGGCCGATAAAGAGGCCCCTAAGGAAAGATTTGAATTTACTTTAAAACCTACTGGGAAAGAAAACATGTAGGTTCTTGCGCGCTCGTCAATGACGATCGACCGTGCACGATCTTGTTCATCAATTAATACCGCCGTTGTATGGACCGCCGTATTCATCACCGAGACTGAAAATCCATAACCCCAGGTTTCACCGGCATAAAGCGCTCCGGCCATGAAAGAACTTTCTTCCAGAGTGTTATTTTTGTTCGTTCCCGGTTCGGGGTTACCTGATTTATTATAATCATAATCGTAATCCCAGTTTTCGTGACCGGCTTCAAGACTTGCAGGATTTTGAAAAAAACTATTATCAAAATCAGGATCCGAGGCACAGGCTCCACCGATGGCCGTGCAAAATGGGCCTTTCATATAATCGGCACGGTAAACGTCATAGATTCTTGCGTTGGCTGCAGAGTGAAAAAAAGAAATGATATAAAAAATGAACTTTAGTAATCGAGCCATGAATTAAAGTTTAAGTCTCCTCCGACGGGTACGATTAAGGTTTTAAACTGTGTGGCTAGTGAAACGGAAGGTAGCTTTGTTCCAACTGCTGGGGGCGGACCTGGCGGCAGCGGAAGCCCTGCTTGTGGAACGTCAATGAATCCGCAAACTAGGAGTGATTTGCCATTCGGTAAAGTGATCGCGGTTCCCGATGGTGAAAGTGTCGAAGTGCTCCACCCCGAAATACAGCTGGCCGACGTTCCCGAACACCCGCCCGCATCAGAACATGTTAACACATCTGTCGCCGGGTTTGAAAAATAGGCCCCAAAAATGTCGGCCGGCGGAGTCGCGCTGGTTAATGCGGCCCAAAGCTCGACACAGTTATTAATCACTCCAGCGACGGAGTCGGTGAAAATTCCGCTACCATCGTTGGGCATCAAAATAAAATAATAAGCACTTCCGCTGGAAGGCGAAGTGCAGGCGTTGGCCGTTCCACTTGCGGCCGCACAACTGATCACTATTTTTCGACTGAGCGGAACTCCAGAACACGACACCGGCACCGGAACAATGCGTGAAGTGGTAAAACTTGTCACCGGGGCTAAACATCTTTCGGGAGAAAAAATCGCATTAAAAGTATTGCTGCACGGAGTACAGCCCGCGATTAGAAGCAGACTAAAAATAAAGCCACATTTATTTCTCATGAACACTTCTTATTTTCAAACTAGCGGGTCAGAATGTCACACTTTTTTAAGACCTAGACTTCCGTCTCTAAAGCTTGTTGTTGCTGCTTATTCCACATGGAAGCGTATTCCCCGTTTAAAGTCAGCAGTTCGGAGTGAGGGCCGCGCTCAACAATTTCGCCTTGTCTTAAGACAAGAATTTCATCGGCATGGATAACCGTCGACAAGCGATGAGCAATCATTAATGTCGTTCGATTTTTTGCAACTTCATAAAGCGAGGTTTGAATTTCCTTTTCGGTGTGGGAATCGAGTGCTGATGTCGCTTCGTCAAATACTAAAATCTTGGGGTCTTTAAGGATTGTTCGTGCGATGGCGACGCGCTGTTTTTCTCCGCCCGATAATTTTAAACCTCTTTCTCCGACAGAATTCGCATATTTTTTTGGAAGACTTTGTACGAAGTGATCAATTTGCGCCAGCTGCGCGGCTTTTTGAACTTCGATTTCAGAAGCTGAAGGCTTTCCGTAATGAATATTATATCCAATCGTGTCGTTAAAAAGCACGGTGTCTTGGGGAACAATCCCGATAGCTTCTCGCAGTGACTTTTGGGTTACCTGATGCAACTTTTGATCACCAATTAGGATCAGGCCTTCGCTGACATCGTAGAATCGAAATAACAAACGAGCTAATGTCGACTTCCCTGAGCCGCTAGGCCCAACGATCGCAACGGTCTTTCCGGCCTCGATTTTGAAATTAATATTTTTAAGAATCATCCGATCAGATTGATAGTAGAAGCTCACATTTTTAAATTCTACGGACCACTGTTTCGGCTTTAAATTAACCGAATCACTTGAATCCTTCACGTCCGGAGAAAGTTTTAAAAGTTCAAACATTTTTTCCATATCAATCAGACCTTGATTTATTTCCCGGTAGACAAACCCCAAAAATCCCAGCGGAATAAAAAGCTGCAGAAGCATGGTATTGACTAATACGAAATCTCCAACAGTCAGGGTTTTGCTGACCACACCGTTTGCCGCCATCCACATAATGGCGATCAGGCCTGCGCCGATGATAAATCCTTGACCGACATTTAATAACGAAAGACTGGACTGGCTGCGAACCGCTTCTTTTTCGAACTCAGCCAGCGAGTGATCATAACGTTGATATTCATGATTCTCATTGCCAAAATATTTTACCGTTTCGAAGTTAATTAACGAATCAATCGCTTTCGTATTGGCCTCGGTATCGCGTTCGTTCATTCTTTTTCGAAACTGCGTCCGCCAATTGGTGATTGAGAAAGTAAAGAAAATATAAAGACTTACCGTAGTGAAAGTCACCACGGCGTAACCCCATCCAAATTTTTTGAATAAAACAACGGTGACTAAGACAATTTCTAAAAGGGTGGGCATAATATTAAAAAGCATGAAGCTCAGAACTGTTTGTATAGCACGAGTTCCTCGTTCGATGACGCGCGACAATCCACCCGTCTGACGATCCAGATGAAAAGCTAAAGATAATTCATGCAGGTGTGAAAAAGTCTTCAAAGCCACCGTTCGCTGTGAGTGCTGAGCGACTTTGACGAAAATAAAGTCACGCAGTTCACCAAGGGCTTGTTGCACCACGCGGGCGACTCCGTAGGTGATAATAACCACGGCAGGTACAATGACGAGATGTTCCGCCGAAAGGGAATCCACGGCAGCCTTATATAAAAATGGAACCGAAACGCTAACAACTTTAGCCAAAAGTAAACTTAGCAATGCTAGAACAACGCGAATTTTTAGATCCAGTCGACCGTCGGGCCAAAGGTAATCCATTAAACTTTGAGCCGTTTTCCAGTTTGATCTTTTATTTATTTCAGACATGCTAGGTGGTATTCTTGGTAGAATCTGTCGGAGATTCTGCTTCGTGTTTTAATATTTTTTGCATCACTTGTTCCGGGTGAATATCTTTTTTAATTTCTTCCAGATCACCCGCGTGTTTTTTCAAGGTAGCGCCGACCTGAAGTGCAATTTGTTCGGTCATTTGTATTAAGCGCGTGATTTCGTGCTCTGTCAGAAGACTCATCTGTAAATGCAGATCCGAATTGATTCTTTCGAGCCCGTTCATACGTCGTTGATTGATCAAAACAAAAATTGTTAAGAATAGGGCCTCGCCACCAGCAACTGAAGTCACTGCAAATAGAAAATCTAACCACGATTTAATCTCGGCGGGTTTATTAATGACTAAAAAAACGATAAACGCTCCGTAAAAAAACAAATGCAAATAAAGATTTTTTAAGCTTCCCAGAAAAGCAGCGACACGATCTACAAATTTTTGATCAAGCCTCCGACTTTCATCCGCCTTTTGCCGCACCTGATGAATGGCTTCAATATTTCGGTTTAGCGCTTCCGAATTGATTTCATTGCTCTTTAATTTCCTCATAGTGATTACGCTAAACCAATTGAGCTCGTAGTGCCAATTAATTTTTTGTAACTTTAGGTTTTAAAGTGCTACGAT
>JAYTHR010000351.1:0-4009 GCA_043732425.1 Bdellovibrionales bacterium | reverse complement strand
GCACTGTTAAAAAAACGCAAACTCCGCACACCAAAGCGGTCGTTATCTATATGATGGATGTCTCGGGTTCTATGGGGGACGAGCAAAAAGAAATCGTTCGCTTAGAATCTTTTTGGATAAATACCTGGTTGAAGAAACATTATAAGGGTCTTGAGACTCGCTTTATTATTCATGACGCCGCGGCGAAAGAAGTCGATGAGCAAACTTTTTTTAAGACTAGCGAATCCGGCGGGACTCTAATTAGTTCAGCCTACAAACTGTGCCAGCAAATCATTCAGCAAGATTATCCTTTCAGCGAATGGAACGTTTATCCTTTTCATTTTAGCGATGGTGATAACTGGAGCGGCGAAGACACTAGGCTTTGCGTCACTATGCTGAAAGAATTTTTTCTACCGAATGTGAATGTTTTTTCATATGGTCAGGTTGAAAGTAAGTATGGAAGTGGTCAGTTTTTGAAAGATTTAGAAAAAGAATTCACCAATGATGAAAGATTAACGTTAAGCCAAGTCGAAAGCCGAGACAAAATTTTAGATTCAATAAAAGATTTTCTTGGAAAAGGAAAATAGTTTGGAATCAGAAACGAGCAGTAAATGGCTAATTTAACTTTAGAGCTAGAAACCGAACGACGCAAAATCTGTCAAATTGCGAAATCCTGCGGCCTTGATTTTTTCGATACTGTTTTCGAACTGATTAATTATGATCAAATTAGCCAAATCGCGGCCTACGGCGGTTTTCCCGTGCGATATCCCCATTGGAAATTTGGAATGGAATACGAGCAGCTTTCAAAATCTTACGAATACGGATTATCAAAGATTTACGAAATGGTTATTAATACTGACCCCTGCTACGCCTACCTGATGGAAGGCAACGCCATGATGGATCAAAAACTCGTAATGTCTCATGTTTATGGGCACTGTGATTTCTTTAAAAATAATATTTGGTTTTCAAAAACAAATCGTAAAATGATGGATGATATGGCGAACCACGCCACGCGAATCCGTCGGTATATAGATCGACACGGATACGAAGTTGTCGAAAAATTTATTGATTCGTGTCTTAGTTTAGAAAATTTGATTGATCGCCATAATGTGCTGAATGGTCCGAAAAGTTTTAGCGAACCTAAGCCCAATGTCGCTAATGAAAATTATTTATTTAAAGTGGAAAAAGGATATATGAAAGATTATATCAATCCACCAAGTTATGTTGCCGAAGAAAAGCAAAAGCAAAACGAAAAACTGCAACAGAAATTACATTTTCCCTCGGAACCCGTTCGTGATGTGCTTTCATTCTTAATTCAGTACGCTCCGCTAGAAGACTGGCAGCAGGATATTCTTACAATCATCCGCGATGAATCTTATTATTTCGCGCCACAGGGAATGACAAAAACCATGAATGAGGGTTGGGCTTCGTATTGGCACTCGCACATGATGACTCGCCATATTTTAAATGATTCAGAAATTATTGATTTTGCGGATCATCACTCGGGGACCACCTTCATGCAAATGGGGGGATACAATCCTTACAAAGTGGGAATCGAATTATTTCGTGATATCGAAGAGCGATGGAATAAAGGTCGCTTTGGTCGCGAGTTTGAGCAGTGCGATGATGTCCGAGAAAGAAAAAATTGGGATAAAAAAACAGGACTAGGGCGTGACAAAATTTTTGAAATTAGGAAAATATATAACGATGTGACGTTCATCGACGAATTTTTGACCGAAGATTTTTGCATCCGCAATAAAATGTTTGTTTATAAATTAAATAAAGAAACGGGGCGGTTTGACGTCGACACTAAAGATTTCAAGGCGATCAAAGCGCAGCTACTGTTTCAAATGACGAACTTCGGACAGCCCATCATCAAAGTAGAGGATGCTAACTTTGAAAACCGCGGAGAACTTCTATTGCAACATGCCCACGAGGGCTTAGATCTGCAGCCAAACTACATGGACGCGACTTTGAAGAACCTATTTTTGCTTTGGAAGCGTCCTGTGAACTTAATTACTATAATGGATAACGAGCCGCAGCTTTTCAGATACGATGGGAACGACTATACAAAGCACAGTTTAAACACGGAAAAGCAAAATTCACTAGGTGGCTTAGGCAATATAGCAGCCAGTTCTACGTCCACCCCGTAGTCAGTTGAACAGCTCATCGAACAGCTAAACAAGTGTTCGGAAAAGGATATTTGGGTGTCGAATAAGTTAAATCAAAATAAAGACAGTATTTTGGTTTATTCGACCGATCCAAAAGATCAAGATATTATCTCGGGTAAGGCGGCAGCTGCCAAAACAGCAAGTCGTGAAAAGCAGCTGGTCGACACACAAAAGTTCACCGTCGTCTTTCGTATTGAAAAAAATGGCCGCGGTGGCAAAATTGTGACCATTCTGGATCAGCTTCCGAAGCACGAAACCTTTGTCAAAGAACTAACAAAAGAACTGAAAGTGAAATGTGGAGTTGGCGGATCCTATAAAATGGAATCTGGTGTCGCGCAGATTGAGATTCAGGGTGACAAACGGGATGCAATTAAAAGAATATTAGATCTGAAACAAATTAAGTATAAAGGAATGTAGTTTATGCAAAAAATCGCCATTATCGACGACTTTGAAGAAAGCTGCCAATTGATGGTGGAAGTGCTAAGCCCCCACTTTCAATGTGAGTACGTTTGCCAAGCTGAAAAAGCGTTAGATTTCGTAAAGCAATTTAATCCAGACTTGATTTTGATGGATTTTAAAATGCCGTATGCGACGGGCGTTGAATTAACAAAAATTATTAAAGAAACTCCCGAAATAAAAAATAAGCCGATTATTTTTGTATCTGGCGCGGTGACTTCAGATGAGCGAATTGAAACTTTAGAATCGGGTGGCGATGATTTTTTAGCCAAGCCTTTTCATCCTAAAGAATTACTACTTCGTGTACAAAAGCGATTAAAAGATTACAGCAAAGAGCAATTAGCTCAGCTGAAAGCAGCGAATTTAAAAATGAATCTTCATTCGCGACAAGTGTATGTTGATGCTGCGGAAGTGACGTTAACGCCAAAGCAATTTGAAATTTTAAAATTACTTATAGAAAACCAAAATAATTTAGTTTCAAGAAATCAGTTTATGACTGAAGTTTGGGGACATTTCGATGTGACTCCTAGAAATGTGGATTCACAAATTAATTATCTAAAGAAAAAATTGGACGGTTTTGCAGGCGTGATTACTGCCGTACCAAGTTTTGGATACCGCCTGGATATCAAATAATTTTATTCAGTTTTCTTTTAGCCTTAAAAAATTTTTTTAGTAAAGCTGAACATTCTTCAGCTTTGACTCCGCCTACAACCAGAAAATTATGATTCAGGCGAATGTCCGACGCTAAGTTGCAAAGACTGCCTAAGGCCCCTCCTTTTGGGTCTGCTGTTCCAAAGACAACTTTAGAAATACGAGATTGGACCAAGGCGCCCGCACACATAAAACAAGGTTCAAGCGTGACGTAAAGAGTGCATCCATTAAGTCGCCAGCTTTTTCGTTTCTTGCAGGCCCTGTGTAGGGCAACAATTTCAGCATGACAGATCACACTATTGGTCTTTTCGCGTAGATTAGTAGCAGAAGCTATGATTATCCCATTTTCGTCGACGACCAAGGCGCCGATGGGAACTTCGCCCAAGCGTTCACCGGCTTGAGCAAGGGTGATAGCTTTAGCCATAAAGTCTAGATCTTGCTGCTGCGCATTGTCATTGTTAGCATTCATAGGTGTTTTCCACAAGGTCCTTTGCTATGAATGCTTAATTGATTTTCATTCTAAAGTCCACCTCGGAAGGTCGGTGATTACTGTGGCATTAGTTAAAGTTAGAGACGGAGAAAGTTTCGAAGGCGCATTTCGTAAATTCAAAAAATCTTGTGAAAAAGCTGGAATCCTTTCCGAAGTTAAAAAACGTGAACATTTTGAAAAACCAAGCGTAGCTGGAAAAAAGAAATCGATTGCAGCTCGTAAACGTGCAAACAAAAAAGTTCGTCGCAGCTGGGGAGAATAA
>JAYTHR010000350.1:0-4016 GCA_043732425.1 Bdellovibrionales bacterium | reverse complement strand
AAATTGGGGTGACCAACGGGGCTTGAACCCGCGACAACCGGAATCACAATCCGGTGCTCTACCAACTGAGCTATGGCCACCACATGATTAAAAAACGTACTAATTTATAATAACTTTAGCCGGTAAAATCAAGGTTAATTGTCGCTGCCCTTTGGTTTCGGGTATTTTTAATCAGCCTGTTTGACCATTTTTTGGGTTAAATCTAAAGTAATGCTATGGAAGAGGTCGAAAAATTTTTTAAATGCCCTTACTGCTTTGAGAAGATCTCGATGATTTTGGATATTTCCGTCGAAGGACAACAAACTTACGTGGAAGATTGTGAAGTCTGCTGCCAGCCCATCCAAGTGCAGTACTACGCGGCTTCAGGAAAAATAAAAAATTTTATGTCCGGCAAGGCCTACGACTAAAACCATTTTTTTTGGTTTTTATTTTAGAAGATCTTACTTCTCATCACAAAATCATCACATCTTGCCGAATCTGAATATCTATTTTCAGATATTAGAATATCTAATTTTTAAAATCAGGATATAGCTCAAAACAACAACAGAAATATCAATCCAGGAGAAAATTGTGAAAGCCATCCTATTTGTCATCGCGACATTAACCTTAGTAAATGCGAAAGCAGAAAGTGTTTCGATGTGCCAGGACGTCGCTGAAAAGCCGTTGTGGCCTGCATGGACTCGGTCGATGCAGAAGGTGTTTACGACGATGATGGTAAGCTAAGATCCCTAGATGCTGCGGAAAAAGCGACGGTGACTCAGGTCGATTTTTTAAATGCGAAGGGCGAAGTTACCGACAAAGAATTAGGAAACTACGGCGTCGTCATGACGGTCATGGAAGATTGTATGGATGGTGTCGTTGTGAAAACCGTGAACACGGTCAAAAAGGGAATACCTGCATGCGAAGTCCCTGAAATCAAATCGTATGCTGATCACGATTGCGAGTAGCGAAAAAGGCCGTGAAGCCTTTCATTAGCCTGGCTTCACGTGAAAATAATTCAAACTAATTTGCGGATTTAATAAAATACGGGTTAAAAAAATAACGAATAAAATTAGTTTGTTCATTAAGTTTTGAAACTGGTTATACTGCGCTCATGTCACGAGATTTTAATGTCGATCAAATTAAGAAGTTATGGATTTTAAATTTAATCATTCAAACGGGAAGTCTTAAAAAAGCATCTCTTCAAGCAAAAGTTTCACCCAGCGCTATTTCACAGACACTGACGGCGCTGGAAACTTCTGTCGGGAAGCCACTGATTATCCGTAATCGGGGGACGGTGACGCCGACTCAAGATGCGTTAGCTATTCTGAATATCGTTAGGCCCGCGTTCGAGGCTTTTGATCGGTTGAAGGACTTAAATAACTTACCCATACCCGAAATTTCCTGGTTGAACTTTGGCACTTACGAAAGTGTCGCGATTGATATCTTGCCTGGACTAATCAATACCTTCCGGGAAAAATTACCGAAAACACGCTTGGGATTACGAATTGCCAGAACCGCCCCGCTACTTACGATGGTGCGTAAGGGCGAACTTTGCTCGGCCCTGATTACCGAAGTTGACGATTTAGATCGGTTTTATAAAAAAGAGGTTTTCGAAGACCGACTTGGTCTTTATGTTTCCGTTAAACATCCGATCTCACAGTTGGGATGGAAATCGATCGAAAAATTTGGTTTTGGATCTTTGACGCCTTCGAAAGATGGCTTACCCAGGTACTATACAAAGTTTATGAAACAACTGGGCGGCTTAAAACCAATCGTGCTGTGCGAAAGCTTTGAGACACTTCGATCGGCGGCGGCCGCAGGTTCGATTGTTTCAATTCTTCCGAAGCGAGTCGCCGATCGCCAAGACGATCTGATCGAGATCCTACCTCCGAAAGCTTTTCAAGAAAAAGGTCAGCACCGATTATTTATGGTCAGTCAGTTGAGCTGCGATAAAGCAGAGACTGATTTTCTAGCCGTTGAAGCTCAGCGGCTATTGAAGAATTAGTCAAAGGGCGAGTAATTATTTAATTTTTAAAAGAAGGTTCTTGCGGAAGCTCCGCAGATTTGAAATGCAAACTAAACGTTGTGCCTTTCGGATTTGTGTCGTGAGTTTCTGTAAAGCTAGAAACAGAAATCTGACCGCCCATTTTTTCAGTCATAATCTTCGCCGTAGGAAGACCCAACCCGGTACCGACTTCTGCGCGGCTGCCTAGGGATGTGGTCGCTTTATTGATATCAAATAGATTAACTAAGCGCACCTGTTCAATCCCTTTTCCTTGATCAATAATTTCCAGCATGATGGCATCACCATTTTTTGAAAGTTCAACATGAATCTGCTGACCGGGTTCAGAAAACTTAATTGAATTTGATATTAAATTTGCAAGAACTTGATTCTTAAATAAGACGGGATCAAGCAGCGCGATAATTTCGGTCTCGTCAGTGACATCAAAGCATATTTTAACATTTTTTTGCTCGCACGAAAGCTGAAACATGGCCGTCACTTCGCGCACCAATTGCACGACATTGACCGCTTGAATCACGGGCTGTATTTTCCCCAACTTGCTGGCGTGGAATGTTCTAGCTTTATCAACGATGTCCGTGACGGCATCGAGGCAGTTTTTTACTTTCACAAGTTTTTGATGTTCTTTTGGATCTATTGAGGTCGTCGTATCGATTAAATATTCCAAATTTAAATTGGCTAACATAATTGGATTCGAGATGTCGTGACAGACTAAAGATAAAAGCAGAACATTGTCCTTGTTTATTCTTTCAAGCTGCTCAGTTCTTTCGGCCAGTTTTTGTGTGCGGTCCATCACTAAGCTTTCTAATTTTTGACTGTATTTTGCAGCGCTTAGTTGCCGTATCAACATGGGTAAAAGTACAGATTCAATGACACACAGGAAGAACGCGAACGAAAATCCGACAAAGCTTCCGTTGGGTGAATTGTACAGAAAAGGGTAGTCGAGATAGTGAATGGCATTAATAATTAAGAAAATGGAAAAAACTTTAATAACGGGCTCGATCTTTTTTAGGCCCAAAGCTTTCACTGAGAAAAAAATCAGGGGCGCCGCAATAGCTAGATCTAAAATTAACGCCGACCAAAAATAGCTTCGAGAAAAAATAAATGTGACTAGGGATAAGCCCAGCGCTGCTTGGCCAAATAGGCTCAGTTTTTTTAGGTTTAATTTCTGTTCCGAAACATAACAAAGGATGTAAGTTAAGGCGCACGAAGTGATATAGAAAAAAGAATGACCTAGTAGTGTTAGTTCATCGTACTGCGACGCGGCCGCATGGACGGCGAAGTTGATAAAATTGGCAGTCCAAGCAACACCCGCGACTAAAAAAAGTTTATTACGCGAGTACCGCCATAAAATAAATGAACCAACGGCGTCTAAAAGTAATATAATCGCGAAGATTGCAATGACAGTAGGTAACCATGCAGGCACTAGGCACATCCTTGAATACTTAAATTCTGAATGTAGCAGGACGAGGTGATTAATTTCACAGTGCCCCCACCAAACTGAATTGCAATTAGAGCGGCAGCCCAAGGTGACATTTAATGATGCTGACCGACTAGGATTTGTACGGTGTCTAAATTTTTTTAATCACCGAACTGTTGTGATACAAGTCCTGTGAAACCAGTCCTATCAGGCAACAGAAACCAGACAGCGAAATGGCAGTCTCATTTTGAGTGAAGCCATTTTTTGACGTAATTTTTTTCGGGATCATAGTCGTGAGCTTGTTTCTCGAAGTTAAACACGCGGTCCCGCGGATCGGTGCCTACGCCGGCAAGGTAGCTCCAGTTCCCCCAGTTGCTGGCGCAATCGTAGTCGATTAACATTTCTTCAAAGTAATAGGCTCCCAGACGCCAATCCACCTTTTGATTTTTTACCAGAAAACTTGCGACATTTTGGCGTCCCCGGTTGGACATCCAGCCCGTTTCTTTAAGTTCTAGCATATTCGCATCAATAAAATCGATTCCCGTAGCTCCGGCCTTCCATTTTTTAAAAAGATCCATCTCGAGTCTTTTAGGA
>JAYTHR010000349.1:0-4018 GCA_043732425.1 Bdellovibrionales bacterium | reverse complement strand
ATTTAATTTTTAATGTAACGAATGATTCTTGGTTTGGCTGGTGGGCTGAACCCTATCAAAATAATTTCATGAGTTTAGCGCGCGCGATAGAAGTCCGTAGACCTTTAGTGCGTTCGACGAATACGGGAATTTCGTCAGCTATTTTAGCGAACGGTAAAATCTTAGAAACCTCACCGCTCAATCAATCTTGGGCACACACTTATGAAATTAATTATATAAAACAAGCTCCACAAACTTTTTACACGCGATGGGGTCACTGGGACTGGATCATCTGGACCTTGGCTTTCATTTTTTTATTATATAAAGGAAAATATGTTCGAAATTAAAAACTTAGACTGGCTAGAAATTTTAGAAAAAATTAAACTGTTTGCGACGTGCGAACAAGGCCGCGCCTTGATTGCGGAATTAAACGCGCTAGAAACTGCTGAGCTTGCTGAAAAAAGTTTTGCGGAAATTGAAAGCGCCACGGCCATTATTTTATCTGGGGTTCGTCCGCATATGGAAAGTCTAGATCTCTTCGAGATCTGGCATTCACGCTTGAAGAAAAAAGCCGTCTTAAAAACTTTGGAACTTCGAGATATTCGCCACTTCAGCCTGGAAACGATCGCTTTGTCGGAAGTTTTAAAAGATCAAACCAGCGAATGGGCCGTCACGTGCGCCGAAAGTCTAATGAATGCAGATGAACCTTTATCAGCGATTGATCAGTTGATGACCCCTTCGGGCGACATCCGCATGGATGCTTCAGAAAAACTTTACGGCTTATCCAAGGAAAAAGAATCTTTAGCGCGGCAGATCCATAACCACATGGATAAATTAGTTACGGATCACAAGATTGAACACATGCTTCAGGAAAAGTACGTCACGACTCGGGAAGGCCGCTGGGTCATTCCGGTTAAAGGCGGAATGCAACATTTTGTACCGGGTGTTATTCACGCGAGTTCGCACACGAAACAAACTGTTTTTATGGAGCCCGAAGCGATAATTCCCATGAATAATCGCGTCCGACAAATTGAAGGTGAAATTGATTTAGAAATTGATCGTCTGCTGGCCGAGGTCTCAGAATATTTAGCAAGCCAAGCTGTGCCCTTTGAAAAATCTAAAAAAGTTCTATTGAGCTGTGATGTTTTATTTTCAAAAGCTCAACTGGCTTGTTTGCTAGAAGCACGACCTTGTCGGTTTGAAGCCACACAAATATTTTTGAAAGAATTAACTCATCCATTACTGAAGATGGCTGGAAAAAAATTAATTAGCAATTCGGTGCAACTATCCCCGCAGAAAAGCATTTTGATCTTATCGGGTCCTAATGCCGGTGGTAAAACTGTTCTATTAAAATCAATTGGCTTAGCGGCGCAGATGGCGCGCTGTGGATTATTAATTTGCGCGGCTCCGGATTCGACCATGCCTTTTTTCAAAGATATTATTACGGGCATAGGTGATGCGCAAAGTGTGGATGAAGATTTAAGTACGTTTGCGGCTCATCTTAAAATTTTAGATCAAGCTTCGAAACTTGAAGGTTATCACCACCTGATTCTAATCGATGAAATCTGCGGCTCGACCGATCCCGAAGAAGGCAGCGCTCTGGCGCGCGCGTTTATTGAACGCTATGCCAGCCACCATGTTTTCGGCGTGATCACGTCGCACTTAAGCCCTTTAAAAATGGGTTGGAAAGTCGACGATGTTATTTTAAACGGAAGTCTTGAATACGATTCTAAAAATGGCAAACCCACCTATCAGTTTTTATCGGGGGTCGCCGGCGACTCGATGGCTCTGCAGACGGCCCGGCGCATTGGTATTTCGAAAGATATTTTAGATGCCGCCGTTGAAAATTTAAGTCCCGCCGCTAAAGCTAGGCAGAACCAGCTGAGCGAATTTGAAAATTTAAAAAAAGATATTCATAGCTTACAAGAAAATTTAAAAAGCCAAATTAAATCGGCAAAAAAAACTCAGGACGAATTTGAAGAGAAATTAGTCGCTTTTGAAAATGAAAAACAAAAAAAATTATCTCAAGCTTTAAAAAGTGCCAGTGAAAAAGTGGATGATGCGATCGCAACGGTGAAGGCTTCTGACGTTTTAAATAAACACCGTCAATTGCAAGAAATTAAATTTCAATTGCCAGAAATTGTGAAAGCAAAACCGCAACAACCCAATTATCAAATCCAAACCGCCGATGAATTTATCGAAAAATTTCCGCCGGGAAGTAAGATTTTTGTCTCGTCGCTAAATCAAGATGGCATCATTCAATCTAAGCCGAATGCCAAAGGTGAAATCCAAATTCTTTCGCAATCGATTCGCTTACAGCTACACTGGTCTGAATTAAAACCTCCGATCAAGGCGGTCAATCCAACTCAGAATTTAGCCAGAAAAAGCGGTGCGGCTCGCGCTACTTTCGTAGACGAAGATCGCTCGTTAGACCTTCGCGGAAAAACCGTGGCCGAAGCTTTGTCAGAGCTAGAAATTGCTTTGGACCTGGCGACGGAACATAGCGAAGATCGACTTAAAATTATTCATGGACACGGGACCGAGACTTTAAAAAAATCAGTACGCACGTATTTATCCCGCTCGGTTTACGTTAAGAAATGGAAAGCGGGAGCCGCCGATAGCGGCGGGGACGGAATCACTTGGGCCGAGCTCGGTAAACTTTGATTTCGTCTCTGGCCTGGTTTCGTCTCTGGCCTGGTTTTGTCGCTGGTATTCATCTTTGATTTGGTCTTAGGCACTTATCTTTATCGCAGTCTTTATCGTACTCTTTGATCGGAGACTGTGATCTCACTCTTTGATCTCAGTTCAAAACGTCAATTGTAAATACAGCTGTTTCGCCTTTTGCGCCGGCTGTTTTACTCTGATATTTATCATGTAAGCAGCGTCTCAGCGAGGAACGCCCCTTTTCATCCTATTCGAGCTCGTGCAAATTTGACTCAGTATGAGCTATGGCTGCCCTTTTGCTCCTGTATCTATTTAACAAGTGATGAACTCGGCTCTCGGAATAAGAGACGAGCAACCGGGTGAAAAGATTCGAAACGACAGATTCTTTCACACAAGCTAAAGGGGACAAAATGAAAAGCATGAACTCAAACCAAAACAGAAACCTAAAATTAGCTTTAATCATAACTGTGTTGGGTCTACTTACCGCGTGTGGAAATTCAAAATCAAACACCACTCCGACGGGGGACCAGAGTTCAAACCGCGTCGATTTAAACTCTTTGAAACCAATGGCTAACTGTAATAAATCGAAAGATACAAATTTTTCTTTCAACACCTCAATTGTGACTGACCAGTCCGGCAAAGTAAGTAATGACTGGATTAAAATGAAATTTAATTTTGTTTCAGCCGATATCACAAAAGCCGGAAATGTACTTAAATTTTTTAAATGGCGCGTTGTCGGCAACCAAGCAGTTTTAGATTCAACAGCCTTGTCATTAGCAGCCTATGATTTATCGAACGGCCAAACAGTAGGTAACACACTAACGAGCATTCCCGCAGACCAAATGTCGGGTCAGTACGGATACTATGTGCAGTTAAACGACCCGAATGCATTAGCTCAAGTTGTGAAAGTTGTGGCTTATGATTCTACCGGTAAAGTTATCGGAAATTTAAATAGTTTAATTCCAGCATTTAACGCTAGCCCTGAAGATTACAAATTCAACGCGGACGGAACCCCCCGCGCGGATATCTTACAACAATTACATTTATTGTACGGAACATCAGTCTCAGGAATGTCCGCAGCCCAAATTCAACAAAACTTTGACCAGTACTGCTTTTAATTCAGTACTGTATTAAAAGCAGTACTGTTTGTAACTCAGAAATGCTTTCAATACAGTGTGGCTCCTAAGCAAAAATTGACTCTATGATTTCTAAATAACATTTTTAAAAAGTATTACTTAATAAAAAGTTGCTGACGGACCTGCACTCTAGGCACAGGTCCGAAACCAAACTCTACCTACCCACGGCAACGTTTTATACCGCATCTCCCCCTCCACTACCCCTTGCACCGTCCATCTCTTAAAAGCTTTTGGGGGTA
>JAYTHR010000348.1:0-4043 GCA_043732425.1 Bdellovibrionales bacterium | reverse complement strand
CCTTGACCACATCGCCCCTCCCTTGCATCTATTGTAAAAGACAAAGCAAAAAAAACTCAAAGGCTTTTTTCAGAAAGTTTCACTTTTTTTAACATTCGGTGACTTATTTAAGGCAGCACTACCCCTAGTGATTGCCGCCTGCTCTACTTAGTACCTGTGCTAGGCTAAAGTCACAAACTGCGGCGTCATCATTATTTCACTGTTCCAAATTTCTAGCAGGTCTAGGCTGGAACATATTAAAACGGCTCCGTCCTGTAAAAGTTTAAGATTCCCGCTGAATCCCAACATTTGCGGATGGGCTGGAAGAGTTAACACGGGTCTACCAAATTCCAAAGCGTGATGGACTGTCAAAAGACTTCCACTTTTAATTTCGGCTTGGATGATCAAGGTGACTTCTCCGAAGGCAGCTATAAGTCGATTACGATAAAAGAAGTGGGATTTATGCAGGGTCTGGTGAATTTCAAATTCAGAAACAAAGCAGACTAAGTCCGGATCAAAATATTTAAATAGCTGAGGTAAGTTTTTAGGATACACGTCCACCAGCCCTGAGGGCACGACTACGATCGTGCACTGGGAAATCTTTAAACACGCAGCATGAGACTGTTGATCAACACCATAAGCACCGCCACTAACTAAACAGGCCTGCTGATCACTGAGGAATGCCGCTAACTCGGTATTAATCCATTTTTCTGAAAGCGTGTGAATCTTGCGTGCGCCGACGACGGAAATACATTTTTTGGAAATCCAAAATGGCTTTCCTTTAAATTCTAAAAAAAGAGGCGGTTCTTTCATTCTTAGAAAATTAGGGGGATAAAACTCGTGGCCCGGAAAGGTCCACTGAATATTCAGTTCAAATAAAGTTTGCAAATATTTTTTAGCCGACTGAAACTCGGCCGCGGTAAATTTAAAATCTACTGGAAGTCTGAGCAGGTGATTTGGATTTCGGAACTTCAGTTGCCTCTGTAGGATTTTAAAATAAATGGCTTCCATCATGTTTGGGCTTATTACACAAACGAAGCCAAATTTCGCGCTGTGGACGCCTGATACTATAATTAGTTTATTTTAAAGTAACCTGATCGCCTTTTTCAATGAGATCCGCAACCTCAGTGACAAGACCAATAGCAATTGATCCAAACTTATCCAGCACTTTAATTTCACCACTGGTTTGCTCGGTCAGCTGGGATTTAATCGTCAGGAGCTGACCAATTTCAATATTTTGACTTCCGACGTTAATGTAAGCCAATTGATGATTTGCGAAAATAGACTGCGTTCCTAAGTTAGGTCCACCAATAATCGTAGCGCCCGCTTGAGTCGACATTTTCGTTGAACGCAAACCGCTTACCTGGGACGGAGAAACAAAAACAAGAGCTTCCGAAATAACTGAAATGCAGGTTGTTATTTTAATTTTATTTTCACCAACAACTTTAGCTTCTCCGATAACCCGGTAAGAAAAAACTTCGCCGGTTTCAGAGGTTAAGCTTTCTAGGGGCTCAAAAATCTGCAGCACCCCTTCAGTTCCCTTGATTGATTTGGCTTGAAGTATTTGTTCGCCACCACAAGGGCCCTTTACAATTTCATCGAGAGGAATTTCAGCTTCGGTCACAATTTCTTTATCGGTTAAAAGAATATTACTCGTAAAATTATCTGGCGGCTCGACTTGCTTTTGAAGTTCTACCTTAAGAACTTTCTGCGGCAAAATGTAGCGGTCATTCCGAGACAACGGCAAACTGTCGGGAATGACTCCGGGCTGGATCGATTCACTGAGCCGAACCATATCGCTACTAGAAGATTCTTCGCCCCCATCGGTGAGCGCTAACGAGGGAACTTCGCCACCGACCCCTGCGTAAAAAACTACTTTTTTCCCGGGCGTAATCTGATGCGGATTTAAAATCCCCTTTTTATTTAAAGACCATAACTTAGGCCAGAAATTAGGATCACCAAAAAGAGTTTTACTGATCGACCAAAGCGTATCCCCTTTTTGAACGGCGTACGATTCGGAAGGTCGCCCTTTCAGAACGGAAGACCAGGACTCGTTAGAGGTTGGAGCCGCGTTATATTTTTTGTAGGTGCGGAAAAATTTTTTCTCGATATTCAAATCAGGTTCATCACTTTGTAAATCAGACCCGTCCGACCTGCCGTTACGCCCAGACGTCATTAAGTTTTTAGAGCGTTTTTTATTTTTTGAAAATTTAGTCTTTGTATTTTTCTTAGAACTGTCCTGGCTGTTTTTTGCGTCTTTAGCACCCAGGTCTTTTCTAATTTTTGGTTTAAGCCTTTTCGAAGGAGCATCAATGACTTGCCGGATATCATCCAGAACAGGTTCGTCATCTTCTTTTAAATTTTCTTTTTTTACGGGTAAGGGGTCTAACGAGTCTGGATCAGCGACAAAAGAGCTGCTTTCTTTATTTAATTCATCAGAAATATGGGGTCTAGCCTGATGATCTCGGGTCGTAGTACCCGCAGGTCCGGGGGCCACCTCGGCTTCCACCCGCATTGCAAAAATCAATAAAAAGATTCGAAGTAGTAATGTCATTATTTGGTTATTTTATTTTGAACCCGACGACCGGCAACTTGAGAAGCTCTGGTTTTGGTTTTCACTTGCGCTAATTTAAAATTTCTTTCGGCTTGGGGCTGTAATCCCATTTCTTTGTAAACACTTGCCTTTGCCAAAAGAGCCGGTCGGACTTGATTCGACTGAGGGTAATTCTGAATAACGGTATTAAAATGTTTAATTGCTAAAATATAATTTTTGCTGGCAGCCGCTTTTTGTCCCGCAATAAAATGCTGCACCGGAAGCGGAGATTTTTTAAGATCTGATGAAGAAATTTGTAAAGATTCTTTTCTGCCCGTTAATTCTTCTGTCAGAGCTTCATCCGACAAGGCCGAGTTTTTCATATTTTGATTTTTTTGAATGACGTGATTCACTTCAGCAAAGGCTACCGAAGAATTCAAAAGTAACAGAGCAACACTGGAGATTAAAAAAGTAATCATACATTCACCTCTTAGTCTATTTAACTGGAATGTTTCATTTGAGGCAACGAACACCAACCGAGTTATCCACACAATATGTTTAAAACACTGTTTTCTAGACTTTAGACCTATTGATTATCAAGGATTACAGCGGTTTGCTATGCGATTCACCATGGGTAAGTTATTGAAACTACTAATATTTTTATCAAAGTATTAAGAAATCTTAAATTTTCGGACTGATTTCTTAAATATGAGCTCAAACCGTTTGCATACAAAGTTATGATTTGTGTTGGTTTCTTACTTTTATCGCTCATTATAGCAGCGCTGATTCGATTTTCGTTTTTTTCCTTGCTCGAGCCCGTGACTTATTTTTTCCATTCGGAGTGTCTCAACCGGATTATGGAAAACTCATCGGCGGCGCCCGAACTTAAAGCCTTGGTGTGTGGGGAAAGCCTATCCGCACAAGCGAAGTCGCAAATCTTTCTGGCTAGCGGCCTCATTCATCTTTTTGCTAGTTCCGGATCCCATCTTATTTTTTTGGAGCAACTTTTTTTGCCACTTTTACCGAAGTCGAAAAAAATAACGACTTGCCTTATCATCCTTTTACTTTTTATTTATGCTTTAGCGTGCAGATTGAATCCACCGATGACTCGCGCATTTATTTCCATTGTGTTCGCACTCTGTCTGCACAAGCAGCGCCTTTACTGGACCGAAAACTTTAAAGTTTTTGTCGTGGGATTATTAACACTAGTATTTAATCCCCTGTGGGTGGGTTCCTTTGGTCTGCAGTTAACCTGGGCGGCTGCAATCGTTATTTCATTGAACAAAAATTATCTTCGGAAATGGCAGTCGGTAGCGAAGCAGCTTTTATTCTTTGTCGTTCTATGGCCATTTTTACTTCTGCTAGAAGTTCCCGCTCCGTCTATTATAGTTGTTCATTTATTTTTAACACCGGTGATTAGTTTTTTCCTGTTTCCGGCGGGGCTACTGACGTGGCTGTTTCCATTTTTGACAGTTTTTTTTGAACAAATTATGAATTCATTGAAATGGATTTTAACTTTGCTGGAATTTCA
>JAYTHR010000347.1:0-1120 GCA_043732425.1 Bdellovibrionales bacterium | reverse complement strand
CGAATCGTTCTTTCGGTTTCATCTGCCTCATTTGCACCTCAATTCTGTTTTCGGAGACGATTGGTTTGCCTTGAAGGCAGAAATATTTGCACGATTTTTTGGAACCCCAGGATTCTTAATTGGCCAAACGATTATTGTAGCCATTTGGATACTATTGAACGTTTTCGGATTTGTTCAATTTGACTTATACCCGTTCATATTATTGAATTTAGCATTTAGTTTACAGGCAGCCTACGCAGCGCCACTGATTTTGCTTGCACAAACACGACAGGCCGATCGGGATAAAGTTCACTCTGAAGCTGATGCCCAACATCGTGAAGCCATCGCACTTGCCAGTGAAGAACGTGGAAAACTTGCAGCCATTCAAACCGCCCAGCTTACTGAATTACTCAAACAAAATACTAAACTAACAGAAACGACCCAGCAGCTAAGTCAACGCATTGAAACCCTGACTTCGGAGCTTCATAAAAAGCTCATGGATATAAAACCAAGTACGAATTAAGCACTTTTTACTTTACTGCGAACTGCATGTAAAATTTTTGGCAGTGCTGACAAAAGATCGCTTGCCATCAAACTTAAATGATCGTTTCCATCAGAAATCCATTTATCGGCAATTGCTTCATGAACGTAGGCGGCTAAACAGGCAGCGCGTAGTGGTTCGACATTTTGACTAAGAAATCCAGCAATTGTTCCGGTAGGAACATCTCCAGTTCCAGCTTTAGCTAAACTTGAATTGCCAGAATTTATTTCCCAGATTCCTTCTGAATTTGTAACTAGTGTGCGAAAACCTTTAAGCAAAACGACACAACCAAATTTTTTTGAGCCGCAAGAGTATATTTTTTTCGATTCGCTTTAATTTTTACACTGGATACATCTAATAATCTTGATAGTTTTACCTCATGCGGTGTCAATATCCAGTTCGCAGGAAGCTTTGATATGTTCTTCATTTTTGCAACAATATTCAATGCATCCGCGTCAAACACAACAGGTGAACCTTTTTTCTAAACTAGCTTTATAATGCATTTTTCAATAAATTTTGGATTATTCAGTCCTGCTCCTGACCTTGAGGCAGCCTTAGCACAAAGCACGGCTGCGCCCCACATTCCTTCGGAGCCTGCAA
>JAYTHR010000346.1:0-1121 GCA_043732425.1 Bdellovibrionales bacterium | reverse complement strand
CCGCCCAAAGCGATACGGAAATACTCGCGACCCATGGCTTTAGCGATCGATCGACCCAAAGACGTTTTTCCAACTCCCGGCGGTCCGCTGAAGCAAAGGATAGGTCCCTTCATCGACGCTTTTAACTTTCGAACAGCTAAAAACTCAATCACGCGGTCCTTAGCTTTTTGTAAATCATAATGATCATCATCTAAAATTTCTTTAGCGCGACGAATGTCGATAATATCTTCGGATTGTTTGCTCCAAGGAAGATCAACCATCCAATCTAAATACGTACGAACCATAGTGGCTTCACTTGCATCCGGGTGCATGCGCTCTAAACGTGATAACTGTTTTAAGGTTTCTGTCTGAACTTGCTCGGGCATTCCGGCAGAAATAATTTTATTTTTAAGCTCTTCCATTTCTTCAGTCTTAGCGTCTGTTGAATCGCCAAGTTCTCCTTTAATAGCCTTCATTTGATCGCGAAGAAAGTTTTCACGTTGATTCTTCTGATCGTCACGACCTGTTCCGCGGATTTTAGCCTGAGCCTGCATCACTTCAAGTTCTGCTTGTAGGAAACTGCAGATTAAAGTTAAGCGCTCTTTAGGATCTAAAGTTTCTAAAACTTTTTGAGCATCGTGAACTTTTAAACCAATGTTGCTGGCGATAAGATCAGCTACGCGTCCTGGATCAGTGACATCATCTAAAACTAATAAAATATCAGGAGACAGCGCTTTACCCAAAGCGATTGTTTTTTCGATATATTCTTTAGCCGTTCGAACCAGAGCTTCGACTTCAGCCGGAGTTTTTGCCGTTACGATGTCTTCTACTTTTTCGATAGAGACTTCGAAGCTTCCAGCGGTTTTTGTAAAAGATTTGATGCGGCCCTTGGCTTCACCTTGAATTAAAATTTTAACTCGGCCATCAGAAAGTTTACGCATACGCATAATTTTTGCGACGGTACCGATTTCGTAGATGCTATCAGGAGATGGATTTTCCTCAGCGATATCCTTCTGTGAAGCTAAGAAAATCAGACGATTTTTTGCCAGCGCTTCCTCAACAGAACGTATTGATGATTCGCGTCCCACAAAAAGTGGAATGATCATGTACGGAAAAACAACGATGTCTCGAACGGGTAACAT
>JAYTHR010000345.1:0-1124 GCA_043732425.1 Bdellovibrionales bacterium | reverse complement strand
TAGCGAAGCACAATATTCAGTACGGCGACATCAAAGATATGCGAATTGAAGAGGGGCGCTTGGAAGAAGCTTTTTCAAAAATGGTGAATGTATGATTAGTTTTTTGACTTTACTTGAACGCGAAGTGAAACGTTTTATGAAAGTGATCGTGCAAACTTTAGTTAGCCCGATTATCAGTTCATTTCTTTATTTATTGGTTTTCGGAGTCACATTAGGTTCAAACGTCCAGTTAAAAAATGGCATTCCTTATTTGTCATTTTTGATCCCGGGGCTAATGGCAATGGGATTGATCAATAACTCGTTTCAAAATTCATCCTCGTCGATTGTTACTTCAAAATTTTCGGGCGACCTTGAGGATCTACGCGTAGTTCCCATCACCAACACGCAAATTATTTTCGCGATGGGTCTGGGCGGCGTTATTCGAGGCTCGATGGTGGCTTTTGTCACGGGTCTAGTGGGATTTATTTTTCATTATTTGAAGCTCGATGTGGCTTTAGCCATCGAACATCCATTTTGGATTTTGTATTTCGCCCTGATGGGTGGCTTGATGTTTTCATTTATAGGAATTTCGATTGCGTTCTTAGCAAAAACATTTGATCAGCTGAGTGCCTTTAGTACATTTATTTTACTGCCGCTGACTTACCTGGGCGGAGTTTTTGTTTCTATTGAAAATTTACATCCTATTTGGCAAATTGTTTCAAAATTTAATCCTTTATTTTACTTAATAAATGGTTTCCGTTATTCCGTCATTGGCGTGTCCGATGTTAATTTAACGATTTCGGCCGCTGTCTGTTTTATCGGGGTGGCCGTAGCTTATGTCATTGCCAGAATTGCGCTCATCAAAGGTTCTTTTTCAAGATGGTAATTGTTTTATTTTTTGAAAGGTAAGTTATGCTGTTCGAAAGTCTATCAGATAAAATATTAAGTTCGGTCAAAAAGCTAAAAGGTCAAAGCCAGTTGACCGAATCTAATATCGAAGACGTCATCAAAGAAATTCGTCTGAGTTTACTAGAAGCCGACGTTAATTTTAAAGTCGTTAAAAACTTCATCGACCGGGTCAAAGCGAAAGCCATCGGAACCGAAGTCATCAAAAATGTAAACCCGGGTCAAATGTTCACAAAAGT
>JAYTHR010000344.1:0-1124 GCA_043732425.1 Bdellovibrionales bacterium | reverse complement strand
CTTCCTGTTTTTTTAATTCTTCGGCTTGGTTACGCGTTATTAAACTGGCGAAGCTGCAAATGAATCCCTTTTTAAAAGGTTTAATCTTTTTAATGGGTAGGATAATTTTTTCACCGGATGTCGCAGATTTAAAAGTGATCTCTTTGATGGCGTGAACCCAACTGTTATCTTGAGACAGTAAGACCACGTAAAGATCCCCGCGAATACCGTGAGCATCAGATACATGTCCCACTTTTTTCAGAGCGCTGTCGGGGTTTTTATTCTTTTCCATCCCGAGAGGTGTAGCAGGATTCATAAAAAAAAAGGAGCCTATTAAGCTCCTTTTTTTAATTAACTTGTTTTTAAGAAAACTATTCTAAAATATCAAGATGGTAGCGCTTATTTAACTTTGTTCCCGCAGCACGAATAATTACTCGCATAGCCGCAGCGGTTTTACCTTGTTTACCGATCACTTTTCCTAAATCTTCTTTATCAACACTTAAAGCTAGAACAGTCGTTTGCTGCCCTGGAATTTCATTCACAGAAACATTCTCGGGCTTATCAACTAAAGACTTCGCCATATGTTCAACAAGTTCTTTTAAATTATCCATATTATCCCCTGCAATCCTCGTGAATGTCGTTCGGCTTTCGAGGCTCTCATCGTGTCTTGTTCTGATCTTTAGTTAGCTGTCTCATTTGACAAAAAACCCTGCTTTAACACAAGGTTTTTTTTGTCAGAACTATTCCTTAAGTTTTGTTTTTACAAAACTAGGCTTTAGCAGCAACTGGAACATGAACGTGTTTTGGCTTTTTCTTAGGTCCGGCAATTTGCTTTTTAGAAGGTTTTGTTTCAATTCCAGCTAATTTTAAAACGTGACGAACTGTATCTGAAGGTTGCGCACCTTTAGTTAACCAAGCTTTGGTTTTTTCAGCGTTCACAGTTACTTTTTGCTCTTTACCCATTGGAGTTGGAATATAAGTTCCTAAGACTTCAATAAACTTACCAGTCACATACTTGCGAGAATCTGCAACAGTGATTCTGTAAACGGGATCGTGCTTCTTACCTACTCGGGCTAAACGTATAACTACCATGGGTTACCTTTCCTGATAACAATCTGAAACGAGAACTTAACTTTTTATATGGA
>JAYTHR010000343.1:0-4074 GCA_043732425.1 Bdellovibrionales bacterium | reverse complement strand
CTAGCCCCACTTTATTTTTTTTAAACCATCCTTCTGTCATCTCTAAAGCATACATGGCGGGAAAAGCGCTCGGGTACGGCGGCGGGTTGGTCTCTAGGACCGAAGCGACGGCTTTCATTTCTTGAATATCGATTAGCTTTTTCTCATGATCAAAGTATCCAATACTTAAATTAATAATGGTATTCTTCATCCAGAAGCTGCGTGGTTGTTCATCTTTAAATACAAACAACATGCCGTGATCTTTAGATAAACTTTTTCTTAGCATCAGGCCGCGCTCGTGTTGCTGTTCGGATTCTGCAATCTCGACCGTGATCACCTTACCCGCAATTGTTATCTTTTGTTTTTCAAAAGTTATTTTCTCAGCGTCCTTCGCAAACGCTGAGCTTGTAAAACTAAGCCAAAAAACGATGAGCCATTTCAAGTGCGATACCATGCCTTACTCCTCGGGTTGAAACTGTCATTTGATTCTTCTTAAAAAATTTTAACGTCTGAATTAAAATTAAAACTCCCATGAGCATCACATCGGCCCGTCCCTGCGGAAACCCCATTTTAATTTTTTCTTGAACCGAAGCCGCCTGAAGTTTTGTTTTCCACTTTTCTAAGTCGACTAGGCTGAGGTGAACGCCCTCTATTTTTGCCGCATCGAAGATCCCTAGCTGGGCCGCAACTAAGGCCGTTGGCGTGCCGGCAACAGCTAAGATTTCCTCGATCGTATCTGCGGGGTAGCGCTTTAATCTTTGCATTGTTTCTTGGATCATATTTTCTGCTGCCAAAACTTGTTCATCCGGTGTGGGTTGATGAAGTATGTACTTTTCTGTCCACCGGACGCATCCCATATTTAAACTTTGGCTTTGTTCGATCGCACGCAGATCCCCAAGTATAAATTCAGTAGAGCCACCGCCAATATCAACGACCAGGGTTTTTTGATTTACTTTTAAACCCGACGTTGCTCCTTGATACGTGATTTGAGCCTCGGTTGGCCCCGCAATAATTTCGATGGGAATTTGTAGGCTTTTACCAATCTCAAAAAGCTCGTTTCGATTTTGCGAATCGCGTGCTGCCGAAGTGGCCATGGCAAGTATTTTTTCTGGCTTTTGCAGATTTATTATTTTCTTAAATTCGCGCAGACATTTTTCTGCCCGTAGTAGCGCGCCGGAACTCAACATTTTAGTTTGGTCAACACCTTCGCCTAAGCGAACAATCTCAGCCGTGTCCGAGTAAACTTCAGTAATCGTATTTATTCCTGAGACCTGCTTTTCCACTTCAGCAACAAGACAAAGAAAAGTATTTGATCCTAAATCAAGGGCGGCGACTTTCATTTATTTTTCATCCAGTTTTTGCTTTAGAATTTCGTTGACCATATCGGGGTTGGCCTGACCTTTTGAAGCCTTCAGAACAGCACCCACAAAAAATCCGAAGACTTTCTTGCGCCCGGCACGGTATTCAACCACTTGCGAAACGCTATTGGAAAGCACTTCGTTAATCAATTGCTCGATCACTTTCACATCGCTGATTTGCGCTAAGCCTTTTTCGGTGATGATTCGTTCTGCGGACGATCCCGATTTCCACATTTCTGAAAAAACGGTTTTGGCAATTTTACCAGATATCGTTCCGCGATCAATAAGCCGTATCAGCTCCCCTAAGTTCTGGGCCGAAACCGGAGATTGCTGAATATTTATTTTATTAAAATTCAACTCTTTTAGCAGCTCACCCATGACCCAGTTTGCGGCCGCTTTCGCGTTTTTACTTATTTCCGCTGCTTTTTCAAAATAATTTGCAATATCTTTTTCATCCGTTAAAACTAAAGCGTCGGCTTTAGATAATCCTAACTGATTTTGAAACCGATTTGCACGCGCAATGGGTAGTTCAGGCAAAGATTTTTTAATTTTTTCAATGGCTTCTGGATCTAAAGCAATGGGAAGTAGATCTGGATCGGGAAAATAACGATAGTCCTGCGCATCTTCTTTGAGTCTCATTGAAAATGTTCTGTTTTTATCTGGATCATACAGTCTTGTTTCCTGAATAATTGTTTTTCCAGCTTCAAGTTCATCAATTTGGCGGTCGATTTCATATTCAATCGATTTTTCAACAAAGCGAAATGAATTGATGTTTTTAATTTCTACTTTGGTTCCGAATTTTTCGACACCTGCTTTACGAACGGAGACATTACAGTCACATCTTAAAGAGCCTTCCTCTAAATTTCCGTCGCAAACATCTAGGAAGCGAACTATTTGTCGAATGTTACGCCCGTACTCAGCAGCTTCTTGCGGAGTTCGAATGTCGGGGCCCGAGACAATTTCTAATAACGGAATTCCTGCGCGGTTAAAGTTAATCAGCGTGTAGTCACCATGATGCGTGGACTTTCCCGCATCTTCTTCTAAGTGTGCCCTCGTGATGCTGACTGTTTTTTCATACCCATCGACAAAAAATTTTATTTCTCCGTGTTCACAAATTGGTAAATCGTACTGTGATATTTGATACCCCTTCGGAGAGTCTGGATAAAAATAATTTTTACGGGAAAAAACGGATTTGTCTTTTATTTTACAGCCCAGTGCCAAACCTGTTTTAATCGCGTAATCAATTGCAACTTGGTTTACAACGGGCAGCGTCCCTGGCATTCCCGCGCTGACCGGGGACGTGTTTTCATTATCGCCGGCATCAAAAGTTGTGGCATCGGTGCAAAATATTTTTGAATTGGTTTTTAATTGCACGTGAACTTCGATGCCGATCACGGCCTCGTAGCCGCGATTATTGTATGGTTTAGGAATCAAATCACTGCCACTGCCACTGCTAATAGACACTGGGAACCTGACCTTTCACTGCGGAGACCGACTGCAGCGCTAGCGCAATATTTAGTATTTTTTGCTCTTGAAAGTGATTTCCGGTAAGCTGAATCCCGATGGGAAGACCGTCTGCGGATTGACCGAACGGAACGCTGAGACCCGTTAGGCCGGCAAGATTAGTTGAGGTCGTAAATATATCGTTTAAGTACATTGTTAGTGGATCATACGAACGTTCTCCAATTTTAAATGCCGGAGATGTTGTAACGGGACTCAGAATGGCATCGCACTGGGTAAATGCCACGGAAAACTGTTCCTGCAAAAGCCGGCGGACTTGGCAGGCCTTTTTATAATAGGCCTCGTAATACCCCGAAGATAGACAGTACGTTCCCAGCATGATTCGACGTTTAACCTCTTTACCGAATCCCTGACCACGGGTTTCCGCGTAGAAATCATCAAGTCCCATCGCTGACAAATCTTTGAAGTCCGCCCGAAAGCCGTACTTAACGCCGTCGTAGCGCGCTAAATTCGACGACGCTTCGCTCGCAGAAATAAGATAATAAATCGGAACAGAAAATTCTGTTAATCCGACAGAGACTTCAACAACTTCGGCACCCATTTTTTTAATTTGTTCAATGGCCAGTTGGTAGGTTTTCTCGACATCTGCGTGAAGCCCGCCCCGATGGTATTCTTTGACTAACCCAACTTTCATTCCCTTGATGTCCGAATTGAGATTTTGTGAAAATGCCGGAACATTTTCTAAGGACGTCGTAGAATCCTTCGCGTCATGGCCACAAATTACTTCCAGCGTTAGTGCTGCATCTTCAACGGATGAGACCATGGGGCCCGCTTGATCCAGGGACGAAGCAAAGGCAATAATTCCGTACCGACTCACGCGACCGTAAGTGGGTTTTATTCCAACGATCCCACAAAAACTAGACGGCTGACGAATGGACCCACCTGTATCTGTGCCGATTGTTCCCATTGTTAATCGAGACGCTTGGGCCGCCGCTGAGCCTCCGCTAGAGCCACCAGGGACATAGTTTGTATTCCAAGGATTTTTACAATGACCAAAGAAAGATGTTTCATTGCTTGAACCCATTGCGAATTCGTCTTGATTTAATTTTCCAATAATAATGGCGTCCGCTTTTTTTAAACGAGCAACCGCCGTCGCGTCGTAGGGCGGAATAAAGTTTTCTAGCATTTTTGAGCCCGCCGTTGTGCGCAGTCCCTTGGTGCAAAGCATATCTTTTATTCCGAACGAGATTCCGGCCAACGCGCCTACTTTTTCTCC
>JAYTHR010000342.1:0-1130 GCA_043732425.1 Bdellovibrionales bacterium | reverse complement strand
CGACGACTGATCCCATCACATCGTTATCAATCATGATTGGAAATACGGCGACATCAAAGCCGGCCATTTCCCATTTGCGAAAGCTGTAACGGTTTTCTGAGAGTCGCATGTCATCAAGAGCTTTAGTTACAAGAACTGAAAAGTTCTCAGCGCCTGCATCTTTAGTTAAATAAGTATTCACGGCTGGATTAAAAGATTGGTTCTTCGTTTTATCAAAGCCTCTTAAGTAGCCACGCTCGTCTGTGAAAACGACATCGATACTCCACCATGCGCCTAAGATTTGTTTTAGCTTCTTAATCACGTGTATATGATCAAATTCATCCCAATTAATCATGACGGTCTCCCTGTAAAGTTAAGGGCATTTGTACTTGTTGCCCTAAATGCATAACTTCTTATCGTCAAATATTTGGACAACTTTAATTTTCACAGAAAAAATGATCATTGAATAGACAGAGCAGACAAAAGTCTGAAAAATTTCGTTGAATTGATGAGTGGTTATGACTCATTACGAGGTTCGTTTCAGAGTGAGACGAACAAGCTTGGGCTGTCTACACAAGCTTCACATGTTGAAAAACCAATTAAGTCATTCGCTCGTGCTGATTCATTTGAAGGTTGTAGAAGTTTGAATACTCGCCGCCCTTTTCAAGGAGACTTTTGTGATTGCCATGCTCGACAACTTCACCTTTTTTCATAACGATGATGCGGTCCGAGTTGAATACGGTTGAAAGACGATGGGCGATGACGAATGCGGTACGGCCTTCCATGAGCTTTTGTAAACCTTTTTGGACTTCCATCTCGCTGACGCTGTCGAGGGCGCTGGTGGCTTCGTCGAGAATCAATATCGGTGCATCTTTATAGATCGCGCGAGCAATGCTGATCCGCTGCTTTTCTCCTCCAGAAAGAAATCCACCGCGTTCACCTACTTGGTTCTCATAGGCCTGAGGAAATGAAGAAATAAAATTGTGAGCGTTCGCGGCGCGCGCGGCCGGTTCAATGTTCTTATCAACGCAGTCGAGATTGCCTGATTGAATGTTCTCCGAGATGGTATCTTTGAATAAAAATACATCTTGAGTTACGAGAGCAATATTTCGGCGTAAATCTTTGAGATCAAACTGATCAATAGCAATATC
>JAYTHR010000341.1:0-1132 GCA_043732425.1 Bdellovibrionales bacterium | reverse complement strand
TCCCGAGCACGACAAAACCATTACAAATTTTTGAAGAGCGCTACATCAAAATGGTTTATGAATCGATTACTAAAAAAATTCCGATCGCGATCTGCTTTGTTCCCGAGGGAACTCAAGAAATTAGACCCATCGCCGGATTCGGATTCCCGCAAATTGTCGAGACCCGACCCGACGGAACATTAATAGTTTTCATCATCGGAAATGGTAAAGCTTTATTAGATTTACAAAATTTAACTGAAGTTGATCCGTTTATGATTGGCCGCGGGAAAGTCATCGAACAGGATATGGCCGTGGATGAAGAGTATAAATCCTATTACCTGAAGTTAAGTCATGTCCTCGTTCGTTGGATTAAAACGCACGTTGCAGATCCTCAGCAGCAAGAAGTATTCATCCGAAGTCTATCCGGAGCCCAAGAAGTTGTTTCTGCTTTTGCGGCTTATTTAATTAGTGATTACGATATGCAGTACGAGATGATGCAGTTCAATTCTTTATCGAAACAAATTCAGTTTCTTTACCGCTTGCTAGAATCGGGCGAATTAACAAATAAATAAAGAAGTCGCGCCCAAAGTAAATGGGCGATAAGCAAGTGGCCTAGTTTTAAATAAACGGGTGATAAAGTTAAAATCGTAAGTATCCCAATAAAAATGGCTACAAAAAATTCTAAAGCCGCACGAGTATGGTTGTGCTGATAAAGCCAATACACAAAAGCACTGGCAATCGATAAAGCTAACGCCGGGTGCAGGATTCGAAGCCGCACGAAAAGATGTGAATCGCTGGAAAAGTCTTGGATAATTCCCTGAAAGACAGAAACTGATGGAAACAGAGTGGTTGATAAGGAGGCCACCGCGCCACTGATCGCTAAAAGCAGGAACAAAACCAAAGGCTTATAGCTTTTTATGGCCAGCGGTTCGGGGTTCGCAGAATTTACCGAGCGCATCTCATCACGAACGGACAGATAAAACAAAAATGTAACCCCGGTCAGTAAAAAACTATTCAGCTGATGAAACGTCATGACAACCAGGCGTGAAATCGAATCATTCGTCGTGACTAATTGACCCTTTACTAAAAGGGCCCCTAACAGAGCTTCAGAGATCATGAAGAAAAATAAAAACCAGCTGAGTTTTTTAGTCAT
>JAYTHR010000340.1:0-12927 GCA_043732425.1 Bdellovibrionales bacterium | reverse complement strand
CGTTGAAGTGGATGGAATTCCAATGTCCTTGGGATTTTTTAGTATGAGCCAGACTAAAAAGAAAGGGGTCCATGACCAAAATTAAAGTGGCGACGGCTAAGGACCATAGTAGATAAATGATTCGAAAGGTTTTATTGATAAGCAGCTCCGGACACAGCATTGATCTTAAGTGGGTGGCTACAGACATTTTTATAGGTCAGTTGCTCAATATCATTTCTTTCAGAGCTGCGACGCACTTGAAAATCAAAATCGATGTCCGTAAAATCAGGATCCGGGCTAAAATACTGACAAGTAGCATGAACTTTTTTAACGATAAAAACAGAGTCGCAGTGAATCCGAATGGCAATTTTCGAAAAATCAGGCCTGTACTCGATAGTGGAATCTTTTTTCTTGATCAACATGCGGGTCTCGCACTCAGAATCTGCGTCCAGCATATTCAGTGCATAAACGCGGTACTTATTCGTTAAACTGGAATGAGGATCTAACACTAAGGGAAGTCCCTGTGCAAAAATAAATAATCCGATGGCTACTAAGTTCACCAGCTCTTTAGGAAAACAAAACTCTGCGGGACTAAGAAAAAAAATGCTTATCAGTGAAAGCATAATGACGGGATAAAAATAGCCCACGATGTGCCATGAGAATAAATGGAATAAGCATACTTGAGCCAGCACAAAGTAAAAATATTTGCGCTGCGTGGAAAGTAATCCGATTGAAAATACAAGTTCTAGCAAAATAACGTAAGCGCAAGAAAAAATAAGTAATCGTCCCGAGAAAATACTGGGATTAATTAAGGCCGCTCCGGAAAACCAATCTAAATTGAACTTGATTAACCCTGCGGCCACGTAAAATAAAACTAGAAAGGACTTCACGATATTTTTTTTATTCGGTAGAAATAAAAAAACAAAGTTGATCACGTTCGACATATAGTGATAATTACCCATGAATCGGTAGTCCGAAAGTTGCACGATCATCTTAAAAACACTCAGAGCTAGAAAAAGAAAATAAGCTGGTTTTTCTTTCTTAAGAAAAAACAACCCCATACAAAAAAATGAAAGTGAACCGTAAATAATTAAGTCAACAGATAGTTCTGAGAACAAATGCCTTGTTAAAAACTGGCAGTTTGAAAAAAATTGCCAGCAAACAATTCCGTCGGTATCAAAATCGCGTCGGTACCAAAAATAAGCCGTTAAGAGATGCGAAAAGCTAAGAAAAATGCCGTAGATTTGATTTTTTTTACACGTAAAAATTTCTTGAACATGGCGATTAAAAAAAATCATTGATATCTGCAGTTTTGAATTTTTACGTTAATCAAAATAGCTTCGCTTTTGAAATGAAGTGGTAAAATGCAGTTGGTAAATTGAGTGTCGGCAATGAAGGCGTCAGTAAAATTGACTCCAATGAAATCACCACCATTAAAAACACTATCTTGAATTTTGGACCCGCTTAAGTTTGAATTTCTGAAACTAAAGTTCTCAAAAATGGACCTTCGAATAATAAGTCCTACGAGTTGATGATCCTTAGATCGAAAATTTTTTATTTTTTTATCCACATAACTTAAGGATACCTCTGAACCGTTCAAAGGCATGTTCGCGGCATAAGCTACTTCTTGCGTTCTGGCAGAAAGACAGAAGAATTGAATCACTCCTAAAACTAGAAGTGTCTTCAACAGCCACCACCACCGCCACATCCTCCATCGCCACCACCGCCATCGGTTGGAAAGAGATAAGCTCCCCCGTCGGTAGGATAAGATACGCCATCACCAAAAATGGCGGGCTGCGAGTTCGGAGGAGCAATTTGGGCTCTGAATGGTGCAGGTACGACCGGCATCCGTATGGGTCTGATGATGGGATTTCCTGAAGGATCAATTCCAATAGCAACTGAACCCGGAGGAACAGAAACTCCATTAAAAAAACTTTGAAAGTAAGGACGACACTTTTTGGTTCGCGCTGTTCTGTCGTAACCCACAACCACGTCCCCCGGACTTGGACAATCACCGACCATCGGCAAATCACAGCGCGGCGGATTTCCAGGATAGTAACTTCCTCCGATACTCGTGCAGGACTGCTCGTAAGTTCCTAGAACCTGGCCTAAAGAAATTTCGAAGGAATAAACATTTTGATTGATCACTACTTTCAGACCGGAAAATAATTTTAAGACACCTCGAACTTTCAGCTGAGGAGAACTACAGAAAGCGCCATTACAAACTGATCGCCAGGCCGTTTCATAGCGAAAAGGGCATTCTGCAGATGGGAATGACGTGCACGCCATCATGTCAGCACGAAAACCCAAGGTCCCATCATCTTTATCCGTTAACTTTTCACCCGTAGCATTGGGCACGGTCAGCGGTGAATAGGGAGTTGACGTCGCTGCGCAACTGAGATGATTTACTAAACAGGGAACACCATTAATGACGCCCGCATTGCTGATGGCTTCCGGGCTGCGTAAGCTGGAAATGATATTAAATCTGTATTTAATAATACTTGTTAAAACGTCGTTTTTTAATTTGGCATTTGCGATCGATTGAAATGCCGACATGGCTCCGACAACAATGACCGCTAAAATTCCAGACGCGATCATCCCTTCGATGATCGAAAAACCCTGATTATTTTTTAAATTAAAATGGACCACAGTTTACCCTTCCGTCAGCTTCGTAACCTAAGATAGCTGTTCCCGCGGGACAACTTGATGGAAGGTTAATATCGTTCATGCACTTTGGTGAACCATCTGGACGAAACCCAATAAAATAAGCATGAGGACCCACAAGCGTGGTGCAATCGAAATCCCCAGGCTCAGCGGTTGCGGCGGAGCAGGACTGATCCTGTTGGTTAAATACTCCACTGATTGTGTTACAGAATTTTGAAAGCGTTTTCGATCGGCTACCGCGAATAAAATTAAAGGTGTATTTATTTAATGACGTGTCTAATAAGTTTTTCAAATTTTGCAAATCGGGAGAATATTTTAAAGTCGCTTTTAATTTAATATTCGGTTTGTTCGCGATCAGCACGCCGTTATCAAATTTTGTGGCCGCACAAGGACCATTGCATTCCCAGGTGACCGTGTATTTTAGCACGCACGTTGAATTTCCATTCACGGCATCAAATTTATTGCAAGCTTCTCCGTTGAGCGTGAGTCCGCTGGTAGAAACTTTTGACAGATACAAAGATCCATCACCTTCGAAAATATCGATTCCTGGTTGCGGCCCGGAAGGACAGACGGCTCCCGCAGTTCTTAGGCAGGCCATTCCCGGATTTTGATTTACAGTTTCTGCCCAAGCGGCGTCGTTATCTAAAAGGGCAATCAGACTTTCTTTAACGATAGATGTCGCATTTCGAATATAATTACCTTTAAATAATATCTCATTGTCGGAATAAAATTTTGGCAACACCATCGCGAACGCGGCGATAAGACCACCAACAATGACAACTGATAGCAAAACTGAACCCTTATTGTTTCCTATATTATTTCCTATATTGTTTTTTAAAATAAATTTAAATTTAATACTAACCACCGCCGCCATCGCCGCCATCGCCGCCGCCATCCCCACCACCAAATTGTATTGCGGGCTGCTGGATTTGCGGTGCCGGTGCCGGTGGTGGTGGGTTGAATGATACCGGGGCATTATTTATACTTCCGTTCGCCATAAGCACCGGAACAATTCCATCGTTACAAACTAAAGATCCGTTAATGTTAGCGATACTTAATACCCGACCAACCGTTCCGGTTGAATCATTACAAGTTGTCTTAGTGGCTGCAACTGAACAACTGCACTTCGGCGTGCCATCAGCATTAAATCCAGTCACTACGGTCTGTTGGCCTGCGCCACAAAAACCTTCGCAGCTAATGGGATTTGATGTCGGCAAAATGCACGTCGAACCGTAGGAGTCGAAAGTTCCATTCAACATCGATGAGCAAATCATCTTCATCTCGCTGAGGCCTTGATCGGCTAAAGACGCATCATTTTGTGACTTTACAATCGCCACTTTCATTTTATTCGGATTTACCGCCGCGAACTGCGCCGAGTTTTTAGGACTCGCATAAAATGTAACGGCAATTGTTATCAACGGATCACGACAAGCTGTTTCCGTTGATACTTTGCCTTTAATATTTTGCGTCTGAAAACATTCCGCGGACCAGACGGCCACGTATTTAAAAGGGCAATCGTCATTTCCAAGTGCCACGTTATAATTCGAGCAAGCCACCCCCGCACTGTCAAAGCCAAGGGTTGTCTCCGTCGACAAAGTAGAAAGCACTAAAGGCGTATCATTTTTATCGAATATCTTAAATTCGCCACTGACACCACGACAATCTGAGGCGCTGTTAATGCACGAAAATACGTTGGCGTTGATGGGATTTTTTAGCGTTTTCGTAAATGCTTGATCGTTTTGTAAAGTATTTAAAACCGTTTCACGAAGCGCATCCAGATTTTTATCATTGATAACTAATTTTTGCTTGGTAAACACAGATGTCAGTAATGAGCTCATTCCTAATCCCACGACAGAGAGTATTCCCAGCGTGACCATAGCTTCCATCAAGCCGAAACCTGAAGAATTAAGTCTGATGTTTTTTAATCTTGTGAATTTGGTTTTAATAGGCTCACCCGCTTTTTAAGGTAGTGTATTTTATCTGGTTTGCTGCCCTCGTAAATTGTGTCGATAATACCATTTTTATTGATTAAGACAACTAAGGGTATGGTCTTGATTTTTAGGTCTTCTAACAACTTGGGACCAACCCAGTATTGTCTTGTGATAGCGTTATACTTGTTTGCTTTTGCAAATACCGCGTCTTTTTTATTTTCATCGACAGAAATTCCGATAATTCGTAATTTTGGATTAGCTTTTTGAATTTTGACAAGCTCGGGAAGAACTTCTTGACAGTAATTACACCAGCTGGCCCAAAAAAACAGAAGCGTTGGCTTTTTAAACTGGTCCAGCTGTAAGGTGTGAGCGGTTGGGCTTTCCATCTTTTGAACGTCAATTTTTTCAGGAAAGGCTTCAGCCCGAAGTGGTGCTAGAAGTCCCAGGAACAGCATTAAACAGTAGAAAAATTGAGCTCGAAATCCCACATGGTATTGTTTCGTTTTTTATAAGAAAAATCAAATCCTCGTCCCAAAAAGAGTCATGTCAGGCCTTAGGTCTTACAAGCTTGTCTATTTCTATTCCCATTTTTAGTAGCATTTCATAAAGTAGTCTTTAAGGTGCCAGGGGACTAACCTAACAAAATTTACGACTGGAACTTCAAAGGTCTCTTGAAATTAAGCCAACTTGAAAATTCAATTAAAAAAATTTTTCATCAGCAGGTACCCGTCAATGACTTTTTACTTTCGGCCTCTTTAGCGGCCGGGATACTGTTAGCCTACTTATTTTATTTAGAGCAAGATGGAATCAATTTCTTCTTCTATCTTTATAATTTTTATTTAAAAGACTGGCCGCTGCATTTAGATTTGATCATTCCTATTTTAATCTGGACCACCACTATTCTGGCATCCCTGGCACTGTTTTTTCTACCTCGGTTTCACATTTTAATTTTTTTGCTACTTGCGGGCTGTGTATCTTATCTTAAAAGTTTTTCGACTTTTGCTCAGTGCAGTTGGGGCGACACCTTGCCCCCAATTTTTTTACTGTTAGCGCTAAATTCATGGGTAGCCCCGCGCGGAAAGATGTCACTGCTTATTCTGCGCGGGCTCGAGCTAATTCTAGCCCTGATCTATTTTACGTCCGCCACCCACCGTCTTCTGGATCCCTACTGGATGCGCGGAGAGATTACTCAGCTACTTTTAGAAAGTCGTACATTTTCGCGCTGGACCGAGATTGATTGGACGGCCTGGAAAAAAGTATTGGTAGTTTCCAGTTACGCAGTTTTTACCACAGAATTTATTGCTGGCTTCTTACCTTTCTTAGGACGAACCCGCAAATTCGTCATACTTCTACTTATCCCAATTCATATTTTAATCGGTATTAGTTCCACCGAGATGGTTTGGCAGCTTTTCGTCATAGCCCTGCTATCTTTAAGCTACCAACAAAACGTGACTCGATTACAAATTTCATCACTCCAAAAACTGGTCGCCGCCATCATCGTCCTACTTCTTTACCTAGCCGCTCTTCCTTTTAATTCACCTTTTACTATCATAAATACAATCGTGGCCAGTAGCCGTCATGCGGTCGAAATTACGGGTTTACTGCCGCTGACGCAGCGACGGGTGTTTCACACCAAGCCGTCTTACGGAACCTGCTTTTTTATTTACGCGGAATCTGAAAATCATTTTGAAAAAATTGGGGAAAGCGATGCGAAAGAATGTTTGACCGGTAAAAATTATTTTTTCCAAAATAATTTCTTACACGCTACGGTGCGTGCCACTTTAGATATTTACGGACCAACGGTAAAAAACAATCATTTCAATAAAAATCAAATTCAGCAAGAAATGCTTTTCATTCAGGAAGACATTTCTAACCGCTGGGGCTACGCTGCGTGCAAAAAATTTAGCACCGTAAGTAAATCTATGGACAAAGTTTTTATTTTTACGATCAATATTTTTCGAGATCGAAATTTTAAGCTTAGCCCGCTTGTTCTAAGCCACTTTTCGTGTCAACAAAATCGAACTCTCGAGCTCGGTCACTTGGGGACTTCCCACACTGATATTATCAAACAAGAAATTAGAGATCTTAAACTGTTACTTCCACCGGGTAGCTCTCTTGAGAGATTTTAAACTAGAGAATCAGGCTGCAAGTCGTGATGAAAAAAAGCGAATTTGCATTCGCTGCTACCGGCTCTGGTCGTTCAACCGAATATCACCTGCATCTGGGCCGCGTAAAAAAATCAGCGGCTTAATCTCGGTATCAAAGCCAAGCTGATGATGACGAAATTGTCATGGTACATTTCGGTAGAAAGTGTAAACTTTTTTAATAATCCTTCATCAATTAAAAATTCAATATTATTTTTTTACGTTCGCATTTAAAGCGGCCAGAACTTGATTCTTTCGGGGGTAGAGCCCTTACAAAACAGATTTGATGAGGTCGGATCCCGTTTTGCTGAAGGTAATTCGCCATGAAAGAGTTGCTGAATGAAAGAAAATGAGATTTCATAAGGTATGCAATTAAAAAATAAAAAATACTTAATAGGGGTTGGAATTCTTATTGTAGTTTTAGGTGTGACCTGGAACGAGTTTCAAAAGCACCAACAGGGCCCCCATAAAATTGTGCAAGAACTTAACGAAATCGCCACTAAGGGGGAAAAATTTTCGGATCCCAAAGAGGCCCTAAATTCACTCGGGGATCTGGAAATTAACGAGGCCAATTTAGCTCGCGCGACTTTTTTAATCACAAGTCTGGTCACGTTAGAAGAGCCTACCGAGCGGAAAAACAAAGTTAAGCTACCCGCAGATTGGCTTGTGCACAAAAACAACGTGCCGCTACAAGTTCGAAACTCTATGACTAGGTGGGAAAATCGAATGAAGGCCAGTACGATTCTTCGTTATGTAATGAATCTTTACGCCGAAAATTATGGCCAGACCCGCGAGGTCATTCACTATTTTCTGTCCAGCCCGCACCGGGTCTCTTATTTTGATTTGTTTATTGCTGACGTAGCCCGCAATCAATATCATTTATCTATTCCAATCACTTACATGCCCAATGAGCTTTCAGCAAAGTCAAAGAGTGATCTCAAGCGAATTTTTCAGGATAAACAACTTATCGACTGGGCCAAGTCGCGTCCCACAGACTTTAAACAATATGCCGGATGGACGAATACAATCATCGGAATTTATGATTGGATTTCTTACGATCAATTTCGCACCGCCACTGGCTTTGATCAGTTTCCTCAGTCTGCGGAAGCGTATCTGGATTTGGGAGGCGGCTTTGCAACCCCGGATATATCTCGCCTTATTGGAAAAGAATTTACATCACTTGATTTAATTTCCCCAAAAGACGCCAAAGACTGGGGACTTTACTTTCAAGAACTAATACATTGGCGCCTGCCTGAGATGTCGATCAAAGAAACGCGTATTCAGACACCGGCAGAACGTGAAGCGTACCTAAATAAATTAGCCGCAACGAAATGGCTTTATTCAGACGTTTTCGTCACGCCGTTACCGGATCAGTTTTCGTCTTACTTCATCACCTCTTTCGGATTTTTATCCTCGACAGTCGTTAGTCAGTCAGAGAATTCTCCGTATTCCAAAATTAAGCTTGCACCCTTTTACGTGACTTCTTACGTCGCCACACACCGCATCGTAGAACTTATTGTCAAAGGAAAGGCCGTGGATCTTTTCGCGTACCAAAGGGCCTCCGAGCGTAAATACCGATATCGAACCGCATTTTTATCTTTTCGCAATCATCGGCTTGTGACACAAAAGTTTTTCCCAGAAAATCTTCCAAATGAAGATCAAGCGCCCATCGAGAAAAAATTATTAGTACGAAACGGAGAAATTCAAGTAGTTCCTAAGTAAAGAAGTTCTTTAAAAAATTAAGAAAAGATATTTTAAATTTTTTAGTTAAAGTATCATCTACAATTTTTAATTTAAATGTGAATTAGGGACCCGTTTCTGCAGGTCCGCTATAAGAATCCATATGCCAAAATGCTAAGACTCGCTTTCCTTCTTCGGAATTCATCACTTCTTTGTACGCATTCCAAACTTTTTTGTACTCTTCAGAATTAAAAGATTTCTTTGAAAGCATAGCTCCGTGATTAATCTTCTCGGTATCAAAGCCAACTGGTTCAATCGACAGACTTAATATTTTATTCATGTAAATACCGACAGCACGGTTGGAATAAACCAAACTTTTTTCACCGTAAGAATTACTGTCTAATTTTTTAAATGGAATATCTGTGGAAGCCTCTTGAGTTACTTTGAATTTTTTATTCATTTTTTCGTGAATAGCTTCTAGACTTCGAGAGGTGGTACTCGGTCCGTAAACCGCAACCGTTGTTCCTGCTAAATCTTCAACGCTTGAATACTTGCCAGATTTTCCAACTTTTGTAAAAAAAGTGTAGCCAGACGTTGTCAGCATGGGACCAAAGTAAGCAAATTCATTTCTCTGGCTGCTTGAGGATAATCCAAGAAAAAAATCAGCCTCGCCTTTGGCAATCATTTCTTCTCCGCGGCGGATTGGAACAAGCTCAAATTTGCAATCATACTTTAATTTCTTACAAACCGCTTCGGTTATTTCCACATGAGCGCCCGTGAATTTCCCCCGACTGTTTCGACCATCTAATGGCAAGAAATCCTGAACTAGAACTTTATATTCTTTGGCCATGACCACTTGAGAGCAAAGAAAAACTGACAGGACTAAATAGATTAACTTCATGACGAACCTCCGTAGTAAATGATTAAGCCGTCCCCAGCCAAAGTCAAATATAACTTGAATCAAGATTTGTTTAGCTTTTAGTCTGGGGAAATTAAGCTTCTCATTCACCGATTATCTAGAAACTGGATTTTTAGCTCTTCCGCGATTAGACTTAAATGGGTGCAGACCATGAAATTAAATATCGTTATGATCTTCTTTTTGTTTTCTAGTTTTTCGTGGGCCCAAAAAGGGAACCCCAGCGGGAATATCGGCGGAATGCCTTCATACCATATTGATGATCTTTGGCGCTTTTCGTTAGGATTAACGTACGGCTTACAGAATCAGGAAAATTTTAACAGCGCAACGATTCCTAATGTGAGTTCAAATGCGAAAGCTCAGTTTAATCTTGAAAGCGCCATGGCTTTAGAATTTGATGCGCGCTGGTTGGCGCAGAAATCCTGGGGGCTGATCTCGGGAGCCAATATTGATCTGGGTCGAGCCGTCACTTCGGGTTCGCTGACATCGTCAGCGGGGGTTGGCTTCACTTATGTCACGGTGGATTCACCAAAGCTTCAAACTTCAGTTATTTTTGCAGCCGCAGCTTATCGCTGGAAGCAGCTTTATATTCCCTTCGGACTGAATTACGGGGTCTTTAAGTACACGCCCCGGTCTAGCTTTTCAGGATCAAACAGTACGACGGGTGGACTCGGGGCGCAGCTTGGAATCGGCACGTACCTCATTCCCCAGATTCCGATTGAAGCCACCTACCGTATGATACCTATTAGCCATAGTTTGACCTATTCGAATGGAACGACTGAAGATTACGGATCCGGATTTATCACAAGCTTATTCGTCAGTGCAAAATTTGTATTCTAAGAGCGCCAAAAATTATTTTCTGGAAAAAGTAAGTCTCAAAATTTTGAGTATGTATCAAATTTAATCAGTACTTTTTAAATAAAAAAATTTCCACCGTTGACATTAGTTTCACTTCGTTTCCTAATGTTAATAAATCTTAACTTACAAGGAACACACGATGAATCTTTTCAAAAAAGTGGTTATTACTGCGGCATTTTTTACATTAACTTTTCCTGCACTCAGCCATGCGAACTCGGATAAAAATCCGTGGACTCAATGTGGTATCGGAGCTTTAATTTTCGATCACACTCCATGGGCTGCTGCGATTTCAAATATTATTTGGGACTTAGGAACAACGGCAACAACATCGACATCGACTTCCGAGCAAACTTGTAACGGTAAAGTGGCTACTTCTGCGAAGTTTATCTTTGAAACATACGCTAACGTAGAAGAAGAAACAGCGATGGGCTCGGGAAAACATCTTTCGACGTTGTTAAATATTTTAGGTTGTGAAAAATCGTCTCACGCGCAAATTATCGGTGCGGTTCGTGAAGATTTTAAAACGACTGTTGCTAGTTCTGAATACGCTGACGGCGATAAGTTATCAAAAGCGAAATCTTATCATGGTTTAGTTTTGAAAAAGGTATCTGAGTCTTTTGCTTCTAAATGCCAGATTTAATATTCTAAAAGTTTTTCTTTTTGTCATTTTTAGCTTATGTCAATTAGTCATGGCCTCGAATCAAGAGGCCATTTCTAATTTGATTCTGCAAAGTCAAAATAAAAGCCTGTCCGAGGATCCCTATTGGCACGCGCTAGTCCACTACGAAAAACCACCATTCGGTTTAGGCCCCTTACAAAGTGCGATCAGAACCGATCGTTTTTTTCTTGCCGCCGATGGGAAGAAAAATCCGCAGCACGAGTTGGAAGAAACGCTACGCTCTTTTTTTAACGACGCCACAACTGAACCCGATGAGCATCCGCAGTGCCGTTTTGTTTCACGCTACGAATGGCTGCGCCGCCGGCTTAACTGGTCTAATATTGATATAAAAAATCAATCTTGCCCCGGATATAAATTATGGTCGTTCAATGGCCATATTCAATCGATCAGTTTACTTTTCGCCACCGGATATTTATCGAATCCGGCTTCTTTCTTTGGTCATCCCCTACTTAAATTTAATTTACCGCGCACTCTAAACTCGAGTGATTTACTAGATACCTCGATCAACTACGGAGCTTTAACTCCGAAACATGAAAATCCATTTGTCTACGCGATGAAAGGTTTATTCGGGGGCTACGATGCCGGAATGACCCACGTTCACTTTTTCTATAATAGTCATAATTACTCGGAAACAGAACTGCGGGACATGTGGGAATACGAACTTAATTTTTCTAGCGATCAGGTCGAGCAAATTGTCTCTCACACTTGGGAACTACTTGGTGCCAAATTTTCTTATTTCTTTTTATCAGATAACTGTGCGTCACGAATGGCGCAGTTACTGGAAGCCGTCACCGAACAACAACTTCTTCCCCGCCACGTTCCGTACGCCATCCCTTATACTGTCTTTGATAGTTTAGCTTACGGTCATTTCGCTAATGGCAAGCCCTTAGTTAAAAACGTGAGTCTCATCCCTTCTCGGCAAAACAGATTAAATGTGAAGTATTTTTCTTTAACTCCACCCGAATTAAATTCTGTCGATCTCTATATCAAGTCGGCGGCTCCACTCGCGCAGACAAAGTATCCTGAGCTCAGCGACAGCAGTAAAATAAAAGTCATTGAAACACTTTTCGATTACGCGGCCTTTCGTTTGATTAAAGACGAAACCAATGAGGAATTTAAACAGATGAAAAAAAATCTTCTGCGGGAACGCTTACGGCTTCCGGCAGAAGAAAAAGCGGCTGAAATCACGCCCTTAGAATCAGCGCCACATTACGGTCAGCGTCCGGTCCTGACTCGCGCTAGTTATTTAAACAGTGAAAAATTTGGTAGCGGCCTAGAAGTTCGCGTTCGTCCCGCATACTATGATTTTTTGTCGTCGGATATTGGTCGCCTTCCGTATTCGGCTTTGGGTATTTTTGACTTAACTTTAAATTATCTAGATCAGCATCTTTTTCTGAAAGAATTTAATTTTATCGCGATTGAAACTTTAAATCCTTCTTTGACGGGCTTACCTGGTGACGGTGGCTTTGCCTGGAAATTTAAAATCGGTGCGGACAACCAAGATTTAGGTTGTACTGCCTGCACGGTCGCCCGGTTGGAAGGCGGTCTTGGCCAAGCCTTGCCGCTAACGCCGTCACTTTTGCTTTATGGCCTAGTTGATGGCCGTGTGCAAAGCGCGATCGAAGGCTCAGGAACGCTAGCCGTGACACCCACCTTGGCGGCACTAATTCACTTTTCTGAATCCTGGTCGACGCATTTAAGCGCAGCCGTTCGCTATTATCTGAACGGCTCTAGAACCAGCGAGCCCGTGATACAGGTTGAAAATCGCTTTGGACAATATCGAAATTGGGATCTTCGCTTAGGTTACTATTACCACGTCGACCACCAGACAAAGTTTTCTTATTCCTATTATTGGTAAGCGTGTGCAATTCAGCTTGAAAAACAGCTACGAATTTGCTTAACTGCTGCGAACAGACGTCATTCGCGCGGGTGGTGGAATTGGTAGACACGCAGGTCTCAGAAGCCTGAGTCGAAAGATGTAGGGGTTCAAGTCCCCTCTCGCGCACCAATCTTACATTTTTTTTCACAACTAATAAATTTTAATTTACGGATTTTTTTTATTCAAAGCAGACTTAT
>JAYTHR010000339.1:0-1141 GCA_043732425.1 Bdellovibrionales bacterium | reverse complement strand
CCAGTGCTAAAAACCGCCGACTTTTTTCATCACTCGGATTTAATTTTGCTGCGATATTTAATAAGTCTTGAGATTCTCCCCAGTAGCCGAAATGAATGTCTTCTGGGTTCGTAATTTTAAAATCTTTTCCGAAATGCGCATCCATTTTTTCGGGATACTGAGCCAGTGCCGTCTCGGCTTGGGTAGCTGCAGAATCAGCCAACACGGCCGTGGTCGGAAATGCTTTGATAGGACTACCTAGAGGCAGTTCTTCTAAATGGGAAATACTTTCTAATTTAAAGTGAGCCGCAAAAACATCATGAAATAATGAACCACACACGGGCTTTTGCTTCATTAAATCAACCCATGAAAGTCCTTCTGAACCTTCCGCGCAACCGGAAAAAAATTGGGTCCAGGCATTCATAACGTCTGAATTATTTCCTGCCGCTGCATAAAATCCAGCAACGCGTCCGAAGGTCACCGCGACATTTTCAAAACTGACTACTCCGGTACGGAAAAATAAATTATCATCATGAGTCGCATCGAATTTTCCAAAGACGCTTAAAGTTTCTTTCATTTGTTCCACGTAAAACTGAGCCTGAGGTGTATTATTTTTTCCTAAGGATTGAAGAACCGGAGCCACTGCCATTTTATCAATTAAACCTAGATCTATTCCTTGATTCAAAAGCGCCATTGCCTGCGCGTAATTATTTTTTATCAAACTAGCTGCGACATCTGCAGTCATTTGCTGTGATTGTCCCAGTTGGTACTGCCCGTAAAGGTTCAGTAAATTCTGCCACTGCGGCGTTTTTTGAATTTCGGCAAAAAATCCTAAAAGACTTTTGATCAGTAAGGAAGCCCGTAATTTTTGTTCAGCCGGTGATGAGCTTTGAACTTGCGGATGAGCCGCCATCGCATTTAACCAAAACATCGAAATTGAAGCCGAACTTCCACCCGCCATTGCCTGCGGTAAACCTAATTTCTCAACAGTGCGGGCCATTCCACCCCAATGCGCGGGTTCTAGTTCGCCGTTACCGCGGATCGCTAAGCAATAGCTAGCTTCGGGATCCGGGACCGCGACAGAAGCAGACGAAACGGTTCCAGAATTTCTAGCCATTTGAATAAAGACAAGGGCCAAAGCGAAAATCAAAACGATAGATCC
>JAYTHR010000338.1:0-12970 GCA_043732425.1 Bdellovibrionales bacterium | reverse complement strand
GGCGATCAGCATGATGTACGGAGGTAAATAATGGCACGGCTGTACAAAGGGGCTTCTGTAAATCAACAGGATGGTTCAAATCCCGGTGCCGAATTACTTATTGATAATCTGGAAATCGCAGAAACTCTTTGGCAGCGCGGAGTCGGTTTACTAGGGCGAAGCAAATTAGAAGAAGATCAAGCCCTATGGATTAAAGCGACGAATAATATTCATACCTGCTTTATGAAATTTTCGATCGACTGTATATTTATTGATCGCAAGTTAGAAATTAAAAAAATCGTGAAAGCTGTTCCCCGGTTTCGCCTGGTTGGCCCTTACTGGAAAGCGCACTCGGTGATCGAGACAAAAGCTGGTTTTGCGGATAGCAAAAATTTGAAAGTCGGAGATCAACTTTATGTGGTCAGTTAGGATCTTATCCGGCGCAAAAGCTGGCCAAATATTTGATTTAAAATTAGGAAAAAATATTTTTGGACGGGGTGCAGGCTGTGATATTAAAGTTCAGTCTGTCGGAATTTCTAAAGAGCACTGTGAAATTCACGTTTACAAAGATAAACTTTTGATTGTTGATTTAAAATCCAGTAATGGAACTTTTGTTAACGGAGTTAAAGTTCAAAATTCGATTTTACGGGTCGGTGATAAAATCAGCTTGTTCGATATCATCATGGATTTAATTCCGACTCCTGATATTCGACCTAAAAATAACGCCAAAGAAGTAAAAAATCCGCCAGCAGTGCGGACGCCAGTAGCGGCAGGTTTAAATTTGCCTCAAACCGGTTTCTCCGCCCCAGCGCCGCAGGGTCAACAAATTAATTATGGAGTTTCGGGCGGGCAGAGCCCCGCTGCATTTCAATTGCAGTCTCAGGCGATGCCGCATCACCAGCCGACACCAGAAGCAGCTCAGGCCGGATTATCTTTTTCGGAAAAAGTTGAATTATTCCTAGACCACAAAGTCATGCCGGCGATATACCGTTTGGCAATTTTATTTCCGTTTAAGCAAGTGATGCTGGGTTTTATTCTGATTTTTATTTTCGGTGTTACGTTGTTATCTGCAATTCCGTTATCAATTATTACTAAAGAATCCAATTTGATGGAAGCCACGAAACGCGCGAAGTCTGTCGCCCGAGCCGTTGCAAAAATTAACGAGCAAGCGTTGTTGTCCGGGCAACTAGCCAGTTTGACTGTACAAGATGCCCTTAAGGAAGACGGAATCAAAGAAGCTTTTATTATTCAGCAATCTGATGGTCACATTGTGGCCCCCAGCGAAAAAGTGGGGCGCGATTTTTCGAAGCCCTTTATCCTGCAAGCTTTGAAAGAGTCCCGCGCTTCATCGGATAAGGTTGATGGCAACACCATCGGGGCCAGTTTTCCCATTGGTGTTTATGATCCCATTTCCGGTGAACCGACAGTTAAATATCACGCAGTTGTTTTCTACGATGTGAGTTCATTGAACATCGATCAGGGCCGAATGATCAGTTTATTTATGCAGACATTAATCATAGCCTCGTTGTTAGGATTAGTTTTATATTTTTTATTTATCCGACTGATTGAGTATCCCTTCAAAAGCCTTAACGTTCAGATCGATCAAGCTTTGCGAGATAATACCGGTCATACCGAAGTCTTATTTGATTATCCGGCGGTCCAGCAACTGACGACGAACATCAACACGTTACTGAACCGTATTCAGAATTCATCGCAAGATGGTCCGACACACCAGCCCCAGCAAAATCGCGATTTAGAATTCACGAATTTAGTCGATATGGTGACCCAGCCTGCGTTGGTTATTTCGGGCGAACATAAAATAATTGCGTTAAATTCGCCTTTTGAACAAATTTGTCAAATGTCTAAGGATAATTTATTGCACCAAAGCTATCAAACTTTAACGGATTCTTCGTTGGTGCAGAATATAGATTCCTTAGTCGTCAGAGCCCAACAGTCGCCGTATGAAAAGCATACTGATCGCATTCCTTTTTCTCAGTTTGAATGCGATATTCACTGTCAGGTTTTTTTAAATCAAAATGGAAACGCAGACTATTTTTTAATGACTTTGAATAAAGCGGAAAATAACACGTAACGGAGATTTATGACTGCTGCGCTGAAGCCAGCCAATCAATTTAAAATACAACTGACGGTGGTCAAAGGCCCACACGTGGGCCAGGTATTTCATTTTGAAAAAGCAGTTATGACAATTGGTCGTGGACCTGAAAATGATATCATGCTGGTTAATGACCCGTTAGTCAGTCGAGCTCATGCGCGGATTGATCTGATAAAAAATGAATTTGAGCTGGTGAATTTAAGTGATAAGAATTCCCTTTTAGTTCATGGCGAAAGCACGCAAAAGTCTATTTTAGTTAATGACTCGACTTTTCAAGTTGGTGATTCAGAAATAAAATTTCAATTTGACCTTGGAAAATCAGTTGTTTCTGTTCCACCGAAGTCGGCTCCACCATTGGCTTTAGTAAAAAATAAAGCTCAGCCTGTACCGGTTGCTCGGAAAGCGTCTGTGGCCGTAAAGCCTACTAAAACCCCAGCACCTTTGGCTTCGAACTCATCTTACGCAGCCCTCAGTGCTCAACCGCAGTTTTCTTCTGGGGTCGGGATGGCGGCACCACCAAGTCCTAATACGGCGCCAAATAAAAGAGTTCGGTTCTATGCGATCATTGGTATTTTGGTTGTTGTGGTTGGTGCTTTCCTTCTGACTCCGAGCAAGAACAAGAAAGTAAAAGCTAAGCCACTTTTAAAATATGAAGATGAAGTTGCCGTTAGCCTGAATTCGAAAACAGAATTAGAAGCAATTTCGAAACGTAAAGAAGAAAAAAAGGCCAACGAATCGCCAACTAAGCAACGTGCCGAAGAGAATTTTATCAAAGGAATGCGTGATTTTCAGCTTGGTAATTACGCACGCGCCGAGGACTTTTTCCGCGTGGTTTTAAATTTAGTTCCGGATCATCCTTTAGCGCGGCGGCATTTATATTTATCAAAAGTTAGATTTGACGAGCTCGTCCAGGCTAAATTAGTACTTGGAGAAAGTTATTATCAGAAGCATAATTTCAGTATGTGTGAGTCGATGTATCAACAAGTACAAAATATGCTAATTGGTAAAAGTAGTGATCAGAACTATAAGTTAGCCGAACGCATGATCGAGAAATGCCAATTGGCAGCAGAAGGCATTCGCTAATGTCGCGATTGAAAGTTTTGCTTCGCGGGGCTTCGATCAGCGAAATTAACTTGAACCCTGAAAAAGAATACGTCGCCGGTCGTAAAGAAGGTTGTGATATTCGCCTTCAAGCGGAAAAAGGAATTTCTCGGGAACATTTTCGTTTAAAGTTGCACGATGGCCACTGGACTGTGCAAACAGTATCTCGATTTGGTGAGCTTTTTTCGTTAGGAAAGAAAACTGAAGAAATTACGTTAGAGCATGGCCAATCTTTTCAGGTTCCGCCTTACGAGTTTCAGCTGCTGGATGTTCCCGAATCTGATTTGTCATCAGCTGAAAACCACAACCCGGCAGACATTAGTGAAACGGGTCACACCATCATAGGTGCCGCCCCACAAGTGCCTTACATTAAAATCGTGAACTCACAAAATCAGGTCATCGAAATGTTGCGGCTTGAAGTGGGTGATCTTTGGGTCGCGGGACGTGATCCCTCGTGCCAAATTTTAATTCCGGATCAGCGGGTCAGTCGACGTCAATTTGAAATTCATAAAGTGAACGGCATTTTTACTATTTTAGATTTGGCCAGCGTTAACGGAACCTTTCTTAATGGCTCGTCTGTTTCATCGACAGATCCACAAGGGTTAAAAAGTGGTGATGCGATAACCGTATTAGACAACACTCTTTATTTTGAACTTCATGATCCCAATTTTAAATTTAAAGTCGAAAAAATTGATATTCCTTCTTTACCCCTAGAGCCTGAGGACGAAGAAAGCAATTCCGCTTTGCTGAGCGATGATTTTGCTGACCCCCAACTTCCGATGGAGATACCGCAAATATCTGACGGAGAAGTGCCGGCGCAGATGAATATGGATTCGGGAAGTCCTTTTACCGGAATTCCGCCAAATCAAGGTCAAAACCAGTTTTATAATTTTACATCGCCCCCGGGTCCCGTTGTTCTTTCTCCGTGGAAAAAATTTTTAAATAATAAACCCTTGGTTATTTTGTTAGTCCTTGTATTTTTAGGGGGCGCATTTTTGATCAGTGAAAGCTTAGATTCGGAACCGCCGGTAGTTGCGACAAAGGTACAAACGGATAGTGATGCTTTTTCTAAGCTAACGCCGAAACAGCAATCAGAAATTAAAGAGCTTTACTCGCTGGCTGACCAAATGATCCAGCAACAAAAATTTGACCTGGCTTTAGAAAAATTAAGAAAAATTCACGATGTCATTAAAGACGGTTATAAAGAGTCTCGAAATATGCAGATCCAGGCTGAGCAAAGTCTTATGACCATCGCGCAACAGCAAGAAGATGACAAGCGTGTTAAAGAAGAGGAAGAACGTAAAAAACTTTTTGCAGATGTAGCCGCTCGCTGCGATAAAATGTTAACTCCGGCGGTCGATATGGATAAAATTGCAGAATGCTTACAGCCTATTTCAGTTATTGATCCTTCAAATGCCGATTATATTCGTATCACGGCCGCGGCAGAGAAAATTGTAAATGAGTTAAAAATTAAACAGTCTGAGAAAAAAACCAGAGAAGAGCAAATCGATCAACTTAAAAAAATGTTTGCGGTAGCAGAAAAAATTCAGAATGAAGGGTTCGCTTTCAAAGCTATCAAACGGTACCGCGAGGTTATCGAATCCACTTTACTTGATCCGGGAAACTTAAAGGTAAAAGCAAAAAATAGGGTTGTTTTTATCCAGCAAAAAGTTGAAGAAAAAACGGCAAAAAGTGCTACCTTGGCAGAAACCTTATTTCAAGAAGGTAAGCTCAAACAAGCCATTTTAGCGTTACGAGAGTCCTTAATTTATGATCCAGAAAATCCAAAAACAAAAGAAAAAATCGAAAAATATACACTGGAACTACGTCGTCAAATGTTAACTATTTATCAGGAATCCGTCATTGATGAAAGTTTCGGTATTGTTGAAAGCTCCGAAACACGGCAAGGATCAAAAGATAAATGGAAAAAAATCGTTGATCAGGATTTAGAAGACGGTGAGTACTACAAAAAAGCTGTTATTAAATTAAGAAAATACGGAGTCATGTAGCATGCAGTACGAAGTGAACTCGCAGCAGGGGCAAAGTAAATTACCGAAAACCTTGGTGTACCATCTTTTAGACAACCAGCTTATGATTTACTTACGTCCTTGGGGCTCGCAAGATTATAATCAGAAGTTCACGGATGAAGTGATGCATTTTCTTTCTACAGCTCAGGCCGACATTGAAATAACTTCGCCTTTCGATTACATCGAAAATTTAACCTCGCTAGCGAACAAGGTGCGAATTTCATTACTCTTAGCGCACGATTATTTTTATAAAACAGAAAATAAAAGCTCATTTTCCGTTGGATTCGAAGTGGCCGTCTTAATTAAAAATAAAAATGAATTTGCCTGGGGCGCGGTGGGTCGTTTCGATGTCTATAAGAATACGGAAAAAAACCTACAGCTGTTGTCTTCGGTTGGTTCCGAGCTAGATATTAGTGTACTTCTACCGATAGAATTACTGGGAGTCGAAAAAGATTTTAATCTGCGCAGTGGTTCGTTCACATTAGGTCCCAACGAGACGGCATTTTTCGCGTCAGTTTATGGTCCTTCCGCAACGTTAAAAGCGTGGCAATCCGTCACTGATGCAATGCCAACTGTAGATGATGAAAATTCAACTTATTGGATTTCTAAAGTAAAGTCAGAGTAAAGCCAGTCTTTTTTAGGGCTCCACAAACCCCAGATATTCTCGAGTGCTAAATTCAAAGATTGCAATTTGGCCTGTTCGAAGAATTGATCTCGCTGTAATTTATTCGTCGTCATCAACTGAGTTTTGCTGTCGAACGATTTAAGAATGGCTAAGTCATTTGATCTTTTATTGACGATTAAATAACGTTGCAGCAAAGCGGTTAAGGGCTGGCTTGGTGCAGCCGATTTTTTTTGCATTCGAGTAAGCTCTTTTTTAAAAAGTAAATCACGTGCATTCGGTTGGGCCCAATAGTCCCGATTGGCCTCAACCCAGTCATTCCACTCTGATTTAAAGTCTTTCCAGACTTTTATGTTATTTTTTTCGCGAAGTGAAAGTAGAATATTTTCAGTTTCTTGGACTATAGATTTTTGTTGCTTCGAAATATCAATCGATTCTAAACCATCGGTCAAAGAATTAAAGACTTTACTTTTTTCCCCTTCAATCAGCACTAAATTTTTATTTAATACGGCAAAGCGAAGGGACAAGTCTGGGGTCCACGTGTTGGCGGCCTCAATTAATAAGCGGCGCGGATTGGCAATAAAGGTTTGCTTTTGATTAAGCCAGGCCGCGGAAAAATCTAAAATCGGAAACTGCTCAGTCCATTGATTTGCAGGGACAATTTTTGATTCAGAATTTTTTGCTTTTAGGGTCGACCGCAAGCTGGCGCCTAGGTCAGCAATATTCACAGGATAGTCGACTTTCCACGACACGCCCTCGTCACCCTTCGAACGCGGCGGCTTCACAAACAAAGTGATCATGGTATTTTCGGAATTCAAATTAGAAAAGGGTGTTTCATTCAAGCGGGTCGCATCAGATTCCCCTTGAAGACCAACGACAATGACATAATTTTTATCCCAAAGATTTTTTTGCTTCAGCAACTTAAAAAAGTTATAAAACTTTTCATCTAATTTTTCAAACTTTGAAGTCTCGCTTTCCCCTTCGTTTGGTGATTCTAATTCTGAATTATAAATAATTGAAAAAAAAGCATCAGCATCATCTTGAATCAGGCTAAAAAATTTTTCAGCCTGAAGTCTAAAATCTAAAAAATAAGTTTTCTTTTCTAAAAAGCTAAAATCATCGAAAAAATCAAACCCCGCTGAAAGCCCGGTCCGTTTTAAAATGGAAGGACTGCCGCCGAAAAATAAAGTGCGGTAGCCCCAATGAGACGCCTGTTCCTGAACCAGGCTGACTTGTTTGTTCAGGCGATCAAAACTGCGGTGCAGCTGATGCTGAAGGGGATATAAACCAGTTAGCAAAGATCCCACAGCGGCGGCGGGCTGGGTTGACGTCGTATAAGCGTGGGTAAAACGAATTCCTTCGTTACAAAGTGTGTTTAAGCCCGAAGAAGTATTTTGTTTATCGTCGCCACAAGAAAAAGTGTTAAAGGAAAGCCGATCCACCGCAATGACGATAATCGAAGGCCTTTTCGTTTTCTGGCACGATGACAAAGACCAAAGTCCTGCGCTTAAAACAGTGAGTAGAATCCAGACCTTAAGAAAAGACAGTTTTGACGGCTTCATGAACAGAATCCATACTGTTATAAACTGAGTTTAAAGTAAAGGGGAGCCTTCCATGTTAGCTGAAAAAATATTTGCCATCGCTCATTATGCGGACCAATTTGTTCTTATCATTCTTGTGATCATGAGCGTGATCTCGGTCGGAATGATTTTCGAGCGTTTCATGACGCTTAAGAAAATCTCGGAAGAAAGTCTGCGCGTACGCCTTCGAATTAAAACGGCTTTGCAGACAAACAGCATAGAAGATTTCGAAGATTTGGCAAAAGATCCGTCTTCCCTCGAAGGACGTGCGGCCGGGCAAGCCATGAAGCATCTGAAGGATTCGGGAACAAAAGGCTTCGAAGAAATATTTAATACGTATATTTTGATCGAGAAACCCGAGCTGGAAAAATACTTACCGGTCTTAGCAACGATTGCATCAAATGCACCGTTTATCGGGTTATTAGGAACCGTGCTTGGAATCATGAAAGCATTTAATGATTTGGCCCAAGCCTCTGAGGCCGGACAGCAGACGGTGATGGCCGGAATATCGGTGGCCTTAGTGGCTACGGCAACTGGATTATTCGTCGCGATTCCTGCCGGAATTTTTTATAACTATTTCACTCGAAAAGTAAAAGGCATCTTAGGAAGTTTAGAAAGCGTGAAAGAGTTAGGTCTTGCTTACGCGAAAAAGAAAGGTTTGTAAAAATGGCTTTCAAACCTGATTCGGGTGATGATGTCATCTCGGAAATAAATATCGTTCCTATGGTCGACGTCATCCTGGTGGTGTTAATTATTTTCATGGTGACGGCACCGATGATCATGAAGCCATCTATTAATATCAATTTACCAAAAGCAGCCTCGGGCGAAGCAACAATACCTAGTAAATTAAACATCACGATCAGCGCCGATGGAAAACTAAACTTAGATGGCAAACTTGTCGAAGACGCTCAAATTCAAGTCGCGGCGGCCGACGAAGTTAAAAAAAATCCCGACATTCAAGCGATTATCTCGGCAGATAAAGATGTCCCGCACGGCCGCGTGGTCTCTGTCCTAGACCTGGTCAAAAGTGCCGGAGTAAAAAAATTCGCCATCAGCATCGATAAAAAGTAAAAAAAGGTACCAAAAAAAGGTACCTGCTCACTTTTCTGGAGGCAGCGCGGCTAGATGAACATCGAGTTTGTATCAAATAGATCCGCCTTTAGTCCTTAATTTGTAGATTGGGTTCTCCGATAAATAACTGTGAAGTTATTTTGGCAAGAGAACAAAATTTTAGTTATTTCTTTCATTCTGATGACTTTCATTACCTTTATTAGTTTTTACGATTCAGCTACCGAAGAAAAAGCGAAGCCTCTAGCAGAAATAATTTCCGAGCCACATGCCGAAATTGGTTCAAATGAAAAAACCAGAGAAAGAAATCCGGCATCCGTCGTAGAAAAAACTGTGATTCAACAACAAGCTGGATCACAGAAAACGGTGGATTCGAAACAGAAAATGGCGCTAAGTATTTTTTGCGATGCTAAAAGTCTTCGTCTGGATTCGTCATCGCAACTGCTGACACTAGAATTAACATCGTGTGCAAGCCTTAAAGAAAAAGATCAGTTATGGATTAAAAACGAAACAAATGGTTTTAAAGCCCAAATATTTACAATAAGTTCGAAAAAATTTAAAACAGACTTCATTCAACTCAATCACGGAATAAATAAATTATCTTTACTTGGGGTCCTAAAAGACGGGCAAAAAGTGGAACAGACGCTCGAAATTTTGTCAGGTTTGTAACTCAAGGCGAAAAAAGAATTTGAAAACGATAGACAGTCTATGCGTCATTACTTAAGGTCAGCCTATTGTGATGACAGAAACCAATGTAACGCCTAGCGGCTTCAAAAACAGATCTGATTTACACGTAGCTCGAAAAATTTGGCACATGTCGGCCGTCTTTTTTATTTTTACCTTATGGATGATTTTACCTTATTGGCTCAGCATGGCTTTATTAACTCTGTCGTGGCTGATGTTTATTCCTGTGGATATTTTACGTCATAAAAATCCAGCGTTAAACCAGCATCTTTTAAAAACTTTGCGTCCCATCATGAGGGGCTCTGAAGTTCACAAATTGGCCGGTACGTCTTATTTACTGACCGGAGTTCTTTTAATCACATTATTTTTTAATTCCTCGGTCGTGGCGGTGAGTTTACTTTTTCTTGCTTTCGCCGATCCCATTGCTAGTTTTATTGGTATAAAATACGGCAAGGATAAAATCTTTGGACATAAATCAGTACAGGGTTTTATGGCGGCATTTTTAGTTTGCGCGGCCCTGACGTTTCTGTTTTTAGCCTACAAGCGAGTTTCAGAACATCTATTAATTGTTAGCCTTCTGAGCGGCTTAGTTGGCGCCCTTTCTGAGTTAATTCCGATTGCGAAATTGGACGATAATTTCTCGATGCCTGTGTTAAGTAGCGTCGGCTTAACAATATTATTTTATTTCTTTGGTTTTTTCGCATTATTTAATTAATGTCTCGATATGACAGATTCAAATCTCCCGCAAGAAGGTTATTCTCGAAGTGGTCGTAAGCTTGGAATGTACATTTATGTGCTTCCCAACTTGGTCACGACCGCCAATTTATTCTGTGGATTTTACTCCATCATCTTTTCCATCCAGCATGAGTTTAAATCAGCAGCCATAGCAGTTGTTATCGCGGCGATCTTTGATTTATTAGATGGCCGTTTGGCGCGGTTGACTCATGCAACCAGTAAATTTGGTGCCGAGTACGACTCGCTTTGCGATTTGGTTAGCTTTGGTTTAGCTCCGTCTTTACTGATGTTTCAGTGGTCTTTAGGATCTTTCGGTCGCCTGGGGTGGATGGCTTGCTTTCTGTATACGGCTTGCGGAGCTTTGCGCTTAGCCCGCTTCAACGTGCAAGTTGGCGTCGTCGAAAAAAATTATTTTCAAGGTCTACCGATTCCGATGGCCGCGGGCATTGTGGCGTCTGCATTCCTAGCATTTGAAGATATGGGATGGGAGCCCGTGGGTTGGCAAGCGCGCGGACTTTTATTTATGGTCATGCTTTTAGGAATCGTGATGGTTTCAAATTTCCGTTATCGTTCCTTCAAAGATTTGGATTTAAAACAAAGACTTCCATTTAAATATCTCATTATGGGTGTCATCGTTATTTTTGTCGTCGCCTTACGTCCCGAAGTGATGCTGTTCATTTTGTTTTTCTCTTACGCCGCATTAGGCGCTGTGTTTGGGGTTCTTCGCCTTGGTAAAAAGCAACGTGAGATTCGCGCCAGTGTTTACGCTCCGGTAGAAACTAATGAAACAGATATCCAGGAAGAAACAGAAGACGATACTTAGTTTGCGCAAAAAAACTTAACTGCGAATTTGGATTTAAAACTGATTTGTAATTAAAACTAAATTGAGATTTAAAATTGAATTTGAATTCAGTGGTAAATTTAAAGATGAATTTAAAATGAAACTTAAAATTAAACTTGAAATCATAACTGAAAATAAAGTCGGGATTGAAGGAAGTAAAATGAAGCCTTGGAAAAAGCCATTAAAAGTTGGAGTCGTTGGAGCCACCGGTGTTGTCGGAGAAACATTTATTAACATCATCGAGGAATACGCTTTACCGATCGAAGAGTTTCGCCCTTTCGCCAGCAAAAATTCTGAAGGTCAAAAGTTAGACGTCGCGGGGAAAAAGTGGACCGTGCAAACTCTTAAGCCAAACTGTTTTGATGGCCTGGATATGGTATTTTTCTCGTCGGGTGACGACATTTCGAAAGAGTGGGCGCCAGCCGCCGTGAAATCCGGAGCTTTTGCCATTGATAATTCAAATGCATTCCGAATGAATCCCGAAATTCATTTGGTCGTGCCTGAAGTGAACGGCAATTTAATTAATTCGCAGTCAAAACCCCAGGTCATTGCGAACCCTAACTGTTCGACGATTCAGTTGGTTGTCGCTTTAAAACCCTTGGCCGATCAATTTGGAATCGCGGATGTTACGGTTTCGACGTACCAAGCTGTTAGCGGCGCGGGCTTACCCGGTTACGAAGAGCTTTTAAATCAAACTAAAAATTTCCAACAAGCGGACCATTCTTTTTCAGCTTTCCCAAAACAAATACTGTTTAACTGTATCCCGCAAATCGGCAGTTTTGCAGAGGATGGATTTTGCACGGAAGAATCAAAAATCATGAACGAAAGCGCAAAAATTTTGGGAATTCCTGATCTTAATATATCGGCGTTTACAGTGCGCATTCCGGCTTTGAATTCCCACTCCGAAGCAGTATGGGTCACCTTAAAAAAAGAGATTACAAAAGCCGAATTCACGAATGCCTTAGGAAATTTCGAAGGTATTGCTGTGGTCGACGATGATTATCCAACTCCGCTAGAGGTTTCCGGCGAAGAACCAGTCTTCATTGGTCGCATTCATCAGGATCGCTTCAATAAAAAGCGCTGGCTGATGTGGGTTGTTTCTGACAACTTAAAAAAAGGGGCCGCTTTAAACGGCTTACAGATCGCGGATCTTTTGTTTTCTTAAATAAAATTCGACGAGAGACTGGACACTTTCGCTTGGCCATGTTGCAATTTAAAAGTGAAAATTTTTAAAATCATCGGCTTATTATTTTTTCTGACATCCAGCAAAGCATTTTCTGAAAATTACATTAAAACAATGACCGTTGATCCCAGCGGATTTTCGGCAGTGTCCACGGATGTACTGACATTATACGCGGGTATTGCGGGCACAACGGTTTGTACCGGAGACTCAAGAACCACGTGCAGTTCGTGTACAGACACTTCGGGCGCGATCGAAGCCTGCAACCAGAAAAGTATTTATCCCAGTTTGAAAGTAACAATCAGTTTCACGGTGACGAAAGCGCTCACATCGGCGCCGGCAAAGTTGGTTGTTGAATCAGCCGTTACTCCTGGCCAGTTTAATGATGTCGCCGGAGTTACGGGATCAACAGTTGTTACGGCCACTGCCGCAGACCAGTCTTTCTCTTTGCAAACCACCTGGGGAAACATTTGCGCCGCGATGGGAGCCCCTCTTCAAGCGGACTGCACATTGTCGCCGGCTACGGCCGTTTATGCAGCGACGAAAGGCCTCGGAATACATCTTGACGGAGACGCCAACGGTTTTGATGCCGACGAACGTTCAACCAAATCATTAAAATTACACATTATTCCCCCGGGGCTAGCCGCCTCAACAAATGTTCGAAGCCAATCTTTTTGCACCAGTGCAACCGATACGGTCGGTCATTCGGGAATATGCAGTTTGACGTTTCTTCCTGGAGACCAAAAAGTTTACATTGATAAGGCGGTTTATCTTCAGGCCGATGTCACATCCGGTTTAGACTGGGACGCGGTCGCTCTTTTTCCAATTCCGGTCACGGCAGCTTCAGAGCCCACGGTGTTTGCTAGTTTCACTAATGGAAAAGTACCACCGGTTTTCAAAGCGGTTGTTGCGGCAGATGGATCTTTACCTGATTCTTTGGTGGGTGGATCATTGCAGAATTATCAACGCTACTGTTTTGTTTACGGAAATAAAAACCAAGCACAGAATATTTATCGCTTCGTTACAACAGGTGTTGTCGG
>JAYTHR010000337.1:0-1147 GCA_043732425.1 Bdellovibrionales bacterium | reverse complement strand
AAGAGGCCTACTCGTTAGCCATTTATCTGTACGAAGCTTTTAAAGCAGAAAATTTTGACCGCTTTAAAATATTAGCTACGGACATTGACACCGAGGTTCTGAAAATTGGTGCGGAAGGCTTTTACCAAGAAAATCAAATGGAAGGCTTATCGTTATCGCAAGCCACTAACCATTTCGATAGCGTGGCTAATCTGTTTTCAGTGAAAGAGCATATTAAAAATAAAGTTCACTTTTCTCAGCTCAATCTTTTCCAGTACCCCTACCCGATTAATAAAAAATTTGATGTTATCTTTTGCCGCAACGTTTTAATTTATTTTAAGCCCGAGGACCGCCTGAGGGTCTGTAATAATTTGATGAATTACCTCAACGTCGGCGGACTTTTAATATTAGGGCTATCAGAAGCCGGTAGCGTACAACTGAATAATGTAGAAAATTTGGGGAATTCGACTTACCGAAAGACGAAGCCATGATCAGTTCAAAGATCAAAATTCTTATTGTCGATGATTCTTTGATCATCCAAAAACTGCTAAATAATTTTCTCAGCAAACAGACAGATTTTGAACTTGTCGGCACGTGCTCAGACCCGTTCGAAGCCAGCGAATTCATCATGGCCAACAAAGTTGATTGCATGATTTTAGATTTAGAACTTCCTAAAATGGACGGCGTCACGTTCTTAAAGAAAATTATTCAGGCCAGTTCCATTCAGACGATTATTCTGTCGGGACTTATCGAGACCGATCCGTCGCTTCGACAAAAGTTAATTGGAATTGGTGCCTTTGATGCTTTCGCCAAACCAAAAGGAAATGCGACCGATTTTTTTAATGCATTAAATGCATCCATACGCAGTTCGTTTGCAAAACATGTGACCGCCCTGAACACGTTAAAAGCAAATTCGGGTCGACTTAACGAAATTTTACTAATCGCTTCGTCTACGGGTGGTACAGACGGAGTCCGAAAAATCTTACAAAGCCTAGGGCCTAATCCACCGGCCGTGGTTATCATTCAACATATGGCGGCTATGTTTACCAAAAAATTTGCGGATTCGTTAAATTTAGTTTCTCAGTTCGATGTCGAAGAAATAAATGATCACTCTATTATTGAAGGCGGAAAAGCGTACATTGCGCCCGGAAATTACCATGTCAACATA
>JAYTHR010000336.1:0-13009 GCA_043732425.1 Bdellovibrionales bacterium | reverse complement strand
TTGAACTTAAAGGATGGGCTTATCAGACTCGCTCGTCCGGAAAAGTTAAATTTCTTGAACTTCGCGATGGAACAGGAACAATCTCTTGTGTTTTCTTTTCCGCAGACTGCGGACCCGAAACATTTGTGCAGTTTGATCAGATTAGCCAGGAAAGCTCTTTAAAAATTACAGGATCTATTCGCCAACATCCGAAGCAACAAAATGTTTTTGAAATGGGCGTTAAAAGTTTCGAACTTCTTGGTAAGTCAGAAAATTATCCGATTTCACCGAAAGAACACGGAACCGATTTCCTCATGGAGAATCGCCATCTTTGGATTCGCTCGAAGCGCCAACATGCGATTTTACGTGTGCGCCATGAAATCACGATGGCGATTCGAGATTTTTTCGATGGGCGCGGCTTCACTTTAACTGATGCTCCTATTTTCACTCCCGCTGCCTGTGAAGGAACATCAAATCTTTTTGAAACTAAATTTTTCGACGAGAAAATGTATCTATCACAGTCCGGCCAACTTTACATGGAAGCAACGGCTCGTGCTTTCGGAAAAGTCTATTGCTTTGGTCCGACGTTTCGCGCCGAAAAATCTAAAACACGCCGCCATTTGATCGAGTTCTGGATGGTTGAGCCTGAAGTTGCGTTTAATGATATGTACGATAACATGGATTTGGCTGAGCAATTTACCGAATATATTGTTCAGCGCGTTTTAAAAAATCGTCCAGATGAACTCAAAACTTTAGAGCGAGATATTACAAAGCTGGAAGTCATTAAAGGAAAATTTCCGCGCCTTCATTACAAAGAAGCGGCAGAAATTATTAAAAAACAAAATCCTGAGTTTATTATCGGTGATGATTTCGGCGCCCCGGATGAAACGATTATATCTTCGCAGTTTGATAAGCCGGTATTTGTTCACCACTACCCGCAGGCGATAAAAGCTTTTTACATGAAAGAAGATCCGAATGACCGCGGCTATGCCATGGGTTGCGATATGCTTGCGACCGAAGGTTACGGCGAGCTGATTGGTGGCGGACAGCGTGAAGAAAGTGTTGAAACTTTGATTCAAAGAATTAAAGAACATAAATTAGATCAGAAAGATTTTGAATGGTATTTAGATATTCGCCGCTACGGAAGTGTTCCAAGCTCGGGCTTTGGCTTAGGCTTAGAGCGCGCTGTCGCGTGGATTTGCGGATTGCCGCATGTCCGTGAAACCGGTGCTTTTCCAAGGCTGTATGGCCGGGCGTATCCGTAATATTTTATATTAAGACTTATTTTTAATTAGTTAACGAGGAACTCATGACAGAATTGATGCAGAAAAAAATTGATGAACTAGAAGCTAGAAACGAGCGCGCTTTAGCTGGCGGCGGATCAGAAAAAGTCGCTAAACACAAACAAGGCGGAAGACTCTCAGCGCGCGAACGTGTCGAAGTTTTGCTAGATCCCGGCAGCTTCGTCGAAATGGACCGTTTCGTTACCCACCGCTGCACAAATTTCGGAATGGAGAAAACAAAATTTCTCGGAGACGGAATTATAACGGGTTACGGTCGTGTCAGCGGGAAGTTAGTCTATGTTTCGTCTCAAGACTTCACCGTGACCGGTGGTTCAATGTCGAGAACCCAAGCCAATAAAATTTGTAAAGTGATGGACTTAGCTTTGAAAAATGGAGCCCCATTTGTTTCCATCAACGACTCTGGCGGCGCGCGCATTCAAGAAGGCATTGAATCTTTAGGCGGCTACGCCGATATTTTTTCTAGAAATGTTTTAGCCTCGGGTGTGATACCGCAAATCACGGCGATCATGGGCCCTTGCGCCGGCGGTGCTGTTTATTCTCCGTCAATTACGGACTTTGTGTTCATGGTTGAAAACACCAGTTACATGTTTGTTACGGGACCTGAAGTTATTAAGGCCGTAACTCATGAAGAAGTGACCAAAGAAGACCTGGGTGGCGCAGAAACTCATTCACAAAAATCAGGTGTCGCCCACTTCACGGCGAAAGATGATAAGCGCTGTTTACTTTTGATTCGTCAGTTGCTGGGGTTTTTACCCTCTAATAATTTAGATGATTCTGTCGCTTTAGAAACGAAAGACCGCCCCGATCGCATTGTGGAGTCTTTAAATTCCCTGATTCCTGACAGTCCGAAAAAACCTTACGACATGCTGTTGTTGATTTCGGAAGTTGTTGATGAAAGTTATTTTTTAGAAATTCATAAAAACTTTGCGCCGAACATTATCGTTGGCTTTGCGCGCATGAATGGCCGCCCAGTCGGTATCGTCGCGAACCAACCCCAAGTATTAGCGGGTTGTTTAAATATCGAAGCGTCGCGAAAAGCGGCCCGCTTCATTCGCTTTTGTGACGCGTTTAATATTCCGGTTGTTAGCTTTGTCGACGTTCCTGGATTTCTTCCGGGAAAAGATCAAGAATGGAACGGAATTATTACTCACGGTGCGAAACTCTTGTACGCCTACGCCGAAGCCACGGTTCCAAAAGTAACCGTTATCACTCGAAAAGCTTACGGGGGCGCTTACATCGTAATGGGCTCGAAACTTCTTCGTAGCGATGTGAATTTAGCTTTTCCATCAGCCGAAATTGCCGTAATGGGTGCTGACGGCGCCGTAAATATTATTCACCGGGAGGCGATCGCGAAAGCGAAAGATCCTGCGGCGGAGCGCGCACGCCTGACGGCAGAATACGAAGAGATGTTCAGTAACCCTTACGTCTCTGCTGAATTGGGATACACGGACGAAGTTATTGAGCCCGCTTTAACACGCAAAAGAATTATTGATTCTTTAGAAATGTTAAAAAATAAACGCGATATTATTCCGCCTAAAAAGCATGGAAATATTCCACTTTAATTGATTAACAGAAAGTGAAATTCATTTTATGATTGAAGCTCCGTTTAAAAAAATTCTGGTTGCAAATCGCGGCGAAATTGCCATTCGCATTACGCGGGCTTGCCGCGAATTAAATATTCAATCCGTGGCTGTATTTAGTGATGCCGATCGTGATAGTTTACATGTTTTTTTGGCTGATGAGGCTTATCACATCGGACCCAGTCCCTCGAAAGAAAGCTATTTAAATTATCGAAAAATAATCGAAGTGGCTAAGCAAGCTGGGGTCGATGCGATCCATCCAGGATATGGATTTTTATCAGAAAACGCAATTTTCGTTCGCGCCTGCAAAGAGGCCGGAATCACTTTCATTGGCCCGACTCCGGAAAACATGGAAGCTATGGGAGATAAACTTTCGGCAAAGGCCTTAATGAAAAAAGCCGGCGTTCCGCTTGTTCCCGGCAGTGAAGGCAGTATTGAATCTGTGGAAGAAGCTCAAGCGTTAGCCGCACAGATTGGGTACCCAATTATCATCAAGGCAACGGCTGGTGGTGGCGGTAAAGGAATGCGCGTTGTTCGTGCTGATGCCGAGCTTGAAAGTGCATTTCGCGCGTGCCGCTCCGAAGGACAAAATTACTTCGCGAATCCTACTGTTTATATCGAAAAATTTATTAACGATCCGAAGCACATTGAAATTCAAGTCTTCGGAGACACCCATGGAAATGTCGTTCATCTTTTTGAGCGCGAGTGTTCGGTGCAGCGACGCCACCAAAAAATTATTGAAGAATCCCCGTCACCGTCAGTTCCTAACGACGTGCGCTTAAAAATGGGAGAAACGGCCGTTCGCGCTGCCAAATCTATAAATTATATTGGCGCCGGAACGATCGAGTTCATTTTTGATAACAAAACTAAAGAGTTTTTCTTTATGGAAATGAACACCCGACTTCAGGTTGAACATCCTATCACCGAGCTGGTGACCGGATATGATTTGGTCAAAGAGCAAATCTGGGTCGCTAAAGGAAAACCTTTAAGTTTTAAACAAGCAGAAATAAAGCAAAAAGGCCACGCGATTGAAGCGCGAATTTGCGCGGAAGATCCCGTTACTTATAAACCTTATCCTGGAAAAATTAGGGCGTGTCGTCATCCGCAAGGCCCATTTTTGCGGATCGATTCTTATGCGTACCCCGGGTATGAGGTTCCTATTTATTATGATCCGATGATCGCAAAAGTTATCACTTGGGGTGAAAACCGCGAAGAAGCCATTCGCCGCATGGAGCGCGCATTGACAGAGTTTGTTCTAACCGGAATTAAGACGAATATCGTCTTACATAAATCTATTTTGAAACACCCGAAGTTTTTAGATGGAAGCTACACGACACAGTTTATTGAAAAAAACTTTGAGGTTCTAGAGCCCGAATTATTTCGCGATATTGACGACCCCGTATTTTTAATCAGCGCCGCGATCACCGCCTACGAGGACCGTAAATCAAAAGATGTCAGTCGTCTTAATGTGGCCTCAACGTGGCGACGTATTGGACGAAAACTGCAACTACGCACATAAGGTAAGGATTCCCATGTATTTTGAAGCAGAGCTAAGAAATAAAAAATATAAAGTTGATGTGTCAGAAGGTCGTCACCACTGGAAGGTCTCTTTGCAACCTGAGGGTCAAGACTGGAAACACTATGACATTTCAAAAAATGATTTTAAATCCGCCGAAGAATATGTCAGCTTTTTGTTCGAGGGAAAATCATATTTAATTGATGTTCTGGGGCAAGATACGGAGTATACCGTCTTCGTACGAAACTCATTTCGCACGATTAAGATATTTAACGATGAAATGCTGTTGCATGAGTCTTTGAAAAAAGGCGGAAGCTTTGGTAATGACGACAAGCTAAAGGCCGGAATGCCGGGTAAGGTGATCGAAATTTTTGTGAAAGTCGGCGACGAAATTAAGGCCGGAAAACCGCTAATGATCATGGAGGCGATGAAGATGGAAAATGAAATGCGCGCCGCCAACGACGTGAAAATCAAAGAAATCTGCATCAAACAAGGTGATTCAGTGGAGTCGGGAGCCGTTTTGATTAAATTTGAAAGTATTAAAAAATAAAATTTTTATGCGAATTTTCTTAATCGGTGCATTATTTCTAACTTTTTTGTTTTCATGTAGCAAGTTTGAGGTTGGCTATCAATTAGCACCCCGCCTTATTAGTAATAGTTTGGATGACGCTTTTGACTTTAAATCACAAAGGCTAAAAGAGATCAAAGCGCAAATCGCGGGCGATTTTAAAAAAAATCAGCACGCCGTGGCGGGCTTTCTAGTTAAAACAAGCGATGCGCTGATCGCTTTGTCCGAAAAAAAAGAGACTACAAAAGATGAATTTTTAGCGGTCCTTGAGAAAGTAAAATCCGAAGCCGAACCTGTTATGGGTCTTTTTAAAGGTTCCTTCGAAATCGTCACAAAAAACTTAAGTTCAGACGAGGCAGAGTATTTTAATACGTACTCGGTTAAAAAGTTTAAAGAAACCGATGAAAAAATAGCGGATAAAGAAAAATATCTAAAACATCAACTTAAAACGTTTGAAAAAACGATGGATTTCTTTTTTGGGTCTGCAACTTCAGAACAAAATGACATTTATAAAAATTTTTTTACGGAAAATTATGATTATTTTTTAGCCCAACACAATTCTCAAAAAGAATTTTCAAAAAGGTTTCTGGTCCTGCAAAGCAAAAAAGACGAGTTGCTTGATTATGTATTAAAGTATTATCGAAACGACTTGAGTGTGCGCCCCGAAGATTATCAAAAAAAGTATAAGGTTTTTGAAAAGTCTTTTGGTGAGCTTGAATATAACATCTGGAAATCAAGAACTGAAAAGCAGCAGAAATATTTTAAGAAGACAATGACTTCGCTTAAAGATGAGCTTGTTCCACTGGCTCAGTAAGCTGCTCTGGATTCAATTACTTCGTATTCAGTTGCTTCGTTGAAGCATGAGGAGCTGTTGACCAGTAGGGATAAAAATTGCACCACTGCTCAGGATATATTTTTAACAAATTTTCGACAATCATCACATATTGGTTTAACAAATCCGTTATGTTTTCCGTGTGACTTAGCTTCTCGTTTAATACAGGCCGAAACGAACATGTTTTAAATTTTCCAGCACCCTGATGAATAATGAATAAAAATTCGATCGACAGCTTGTAGGCGACGGCGATGCGAAATGGGGTAGAGTCAAATGGTGCCATTTTTTTTAGGAATAGATTTAACTCAAAACGCTTTGTGGAGCATCGATCAATTAAAAAGGGGACGCTTTGTAAACTTGTCTGACGCTGTATTTGTCGAAAGTTTCCAATGTGGCCTGAAATAACGAGCTGTTGTTTGTCTTTAAAGCTAGCGATTCTTATATTTTCAAGGTTAAAGCTTTTAAGCAGGGTTTTCTTCTCGGCAATTTCTTCAGCCTGCAATTGAAGATCGATTTGAATTTGATGGAAAATATTTTTTTGGGTTTCAAAAAATCCGATTTGGGGTTTTATTAATCTCCAATACTGCCTGCCGGCGCTTCGAACTCGGAATGAAAATAGGTAAGTGTAAAGCGCTACAGCCGGAACCATCGCTTTTAAAAACGAAAGGCTCACGTTCCGTTCTAAATAAATTAATGCTTTGGAGTTTTTAGGTCGAAACGGATCGTTCTTAGCAAAGGACTTTTCTTTTAGACTAATTTTTCTTTTTACGATGTATACGAAAACGAATGCCACCGCCGCTAAAAAAATGCCTAGGAAAACAGAGCCCACGAATGTCGTTAAAACAAGGCCACTTTCTTGATGATAAAAGTAATTGAAAAACTTTGTTCCGATTAAATTAGAACCGTAAAGTACAAACGGAATAAGTGGCGGGGTAGAAATATGAGTTCCAAGCCATAGGTAAATAAAATTCATGCGAAATACTATCGAAATCGCAGCCACAATCGCCGTATGTAACCCGAAGATCGGCAGGACCCCAACAAAAACTCCGATGGCTACGGCTATGGCACTTTGAAACGGTGACGTCGGCTCAGTGATCAGCGACACAATCACCAGGGTAGTCCTGAGGGTCATCATCTTTAAATTATCTTTTAAATTTTTGGCTTTGTTGTTGGTGGTATCATTGGGATCGTAAACAACGCTGGTCTTTATATTTTTGATGTCGATACCGCTCCAAATAGAGCGAATCAGAACTTCGATTTCAAAATCTAGTTTTTTAAATCTAAAAATCATGTTTTGCATATGAAAAAGTGGATAGCAGCGAAATCCGCTTTGAACATCGGCCACTTTCGCATCGGTTTGATATTTAGCCCAAAGCTTATTCCAACATTGTGCAAATCGCTTAGATAATTTGTTGGATTCGGGTTCGGTTGAGGCTATCGCTTCGCCGCTACCAACAATCACGCTGAAAGGGTTTTGTTTCGCAGCGCCTGTTAGAAGAGGAATTTCAAAAGCGTTGTGATCACCTTCTGCGCTCATCGTCACAACGTGCGTATAATTATTTTTAAGACAGTAAGAAAACGCGGCTTGTACCGCGGCACCTTTTCCCTGGCTGTCCTCAAATCTAATAAAATTTAATCGTGGATTTGATAAGAAGTTTTGCTGGATCGATGTGGTTAACACTTTTTCGGAACCATCATCGATGATTAAAATCGGAAGAATTGTTAATTCAAGGACATTCCCAATAACTTGGTTTATTGAAGACTCATTATTACACGCGGGAATAGCGACTAAAAACCTAAGCTGATTCATCGCTGGCTATTTTTCTTCGCTCAAAAAATCCAACCGTAAGAATTGAAATTTCGTAAAGCAATATCAACGGCATCATCAATAAAATCATACTCAAGGCGTCTGGCGGCGCCACGATGGCCGATGTGGCCGTTATAATGACAACGGCATAGCGGCGGTTCTTTTTTAAGAAGGCTTGGCTAACGGCGCCGACAAGTCCTAGAAACGTGATAATCACTGGCATTTCAAAAGCTAATCCGAAAATAAGTGATGTCTGAGTAAAAAAACCTAAGTAGTGGTCGATGGTAATCATCGGCTTATCAATATCTCCGCCGAAGTTCATTAAAAATTTAAAGGCCATGGGGAAAACAATGTAATAGGTGAACGCTAACCCTAGACTAAATTGAATAGTGCCAAATAAAATAAAGCCTGTCGCAAATTTTTTCTCGTTTTTGTAAAGACCGGGCGAAATAAATTTCCAAAGATGAAATAGCCAGAAAGGAGCCGATAAAAGTAAGCCACAAATAAAAGATATTTTAATATGCGCCATGAACTTATCAATCGGCGCGGTATAAATTAAACCACCCTGAGGTAAAAAGGGCAGAATGGGTTTACGAATAACATTAAATATTTGCTCGCTGAACCCCCAACAAAAGCACATCCCCACAAAAATACCGATCGCCGCTCGAGTTAACCGATACCGAAGTTCGCCAATATGTTCAACGAGGGACATGTCCTTAACGGACTCATCCACTTTTTCTAAATCATGACTCATGGTTTTTATTTTCTTCTGGTGTTACTGCCGGCGGCTTAGGTGGATTTTGTTTCATCAAATCCTCAGGCTTAAATACGGCCTCTTTTTTAATATCATCCCAAAGTCCGCCCGTCGTGCGACGAATATCATTAAAAAAACGTGCGACCTGCCGAGCCACATCCGGAAGCTTGTCCGGGGGGATCACAATCACGGCGATGATGATTAATATAAAGATGTGAGAAATACTCATGCTTAAGAAATATCTTAGGCTTTCGAGACTTTCAATTGTTCTTTTGGCAAAGTGATCACGCCGAGCTCATTCAGCTTTTCTCGAGCTAATTCTGAGCCTGTGCGCAAATAACGATCATAGAGTTTTAGGACGTTCGAGTCCGATTGAATTTGTGATTTCTCACTGACATAATTTAACACATCAACGAAATCATTAAACCGCTTCGAAAAAGTTGTAAAAACTGAAGACAGCGTATCTTCTTTGGTCCAAACAGATAGATTGTAATAGGCCGCTGCGCCGATTTCGGTGTAATAATCGAAATCGACAACTTTTTTCTGTAAGGATTCCGCAAAATACCCGGTCAAGTACAACGCGCGATCGGCAACGGTTCGCATTAGTTCTTTGTTCTTAGGGCTTTCCGCATTCATCGCCATCAAATACATTTCTGCAAACGTGTCTGGCGGCTTTTCCGCCGAGTCTTGTTGTAAGGGCTGATGAAAGTTCTGCGAGACCAGGTACTGTTTTAAAATCTGAACTAGATACGCTTCAATTTGGGGATGGGCATTGATATGACGCTGTTTACACGCCTCGTGAATAGCTTGGGAAAAATGCTCTTCCGGAGTAATGAAAACAAAAGATTTCATTTTGAGACACCTCATGGCTACAATGCTGCTTCTCATCATCTTATCGGTAATTTTCAGGTCTTGCTTAAAAAAATATCTTTCCCCGGACCTAAGCAGGGCTTCATAACTATCCGATATTATGAGTATGAAAATTGATTATGGCCCTTTGAAGTCTTTGTTCGAATCTGAAGATATCACCGAGATCATGGTGAATCGGTGGAATAAAGTCTTTGTGGAACACAAAGGTATGATCGTCGAAACCAGCGTTCGCTTCGTCGATGAACGCCAGTATCAAGAATTTCTTTATTCGATTGTTTCATTTGATAAAAAAAATATTGCCTCCGCTTTTTCCTTTGACGGTCTTCTTCCCCAAGGACATCGCTACAACCTAACGCTTCCGCCGATGGCTCCCCAGGGCGCCGTGCTGACGGTCAGAAAATTTCGGGCGCAGAATTTTCGGATTGAAGACCTAGTTCAATCTGACTTCCTCAGCGAAAATGCGGCCCATTTTTTAAAACTAGCGGTGCAAAGCCGATTGAATATTGTTATTTCTGGTGGAACAGGTTCCGGTAAAACTTCTTTTTTAAACTGTTTGGGTTCCGTCATCCCGGATGAAGAGCGCATCGTTTCGATTGAAGATGTCGCTGAACTTCGCCTTGATCATCCGAACTGGCTTTCGTTGCAATCTGTAAACGAAGGCAGTAAAAAAATTTCGGCGCGGGACTGCTTGGTAAATTCATTACGAATGCGTCCGGATCGAATCATCGTCGGAGAATGCCGTAAAGATGAAACTTTTGAAATGCTGCAAGCCATGAACACCGGACATGACGGGTCGCTAACGACGGTTCACGCGAATTCACCGAACGATTGTCTTTCGCGATTGGAATCTTTAGTCAGCCTTGCGGGAACCGATCTTTCACAGAAATTTTTAAGACAACAAATTGCAAGCTCAATTCATTTAATTGTTCAGATTCGTCGCCTCAGCCAGGGAAAACGTGAGGTTTCAGAAATTACGGAATTAACCGGCATGCAGGGTGATGTTATTTCGCGGGCTTCTATTTTTCAGCGTAGCAAACAGGGCCAGCTGAGCGCTATTGGATATGTTCCTCGGAAATTAGCGCAAATCAATTCTGAAAGTATGCTTCTTCCAGCCTCATTTTTTGAAGCTGGAGCTTCTGGCACTAAAAGCAAAAAGTCAGCTTAAACTTTTTTCCCAACGACGCTAATGATGCAAGGTTTGGTGAAAAGTTTTCGGGATACTTCTTGAATTCTTTCTGCCGTTACTTTTTCGTATTCGGCAGTAACGTTTAAACTTTTTCTATAGTCATTCCCGTACACTTCATCAAAAATAATTAAATTACAAATTGCCGATTTCCGCTGAAGACCAATGTCGTGCTGTCCAATTAAATATCTTTGGGCCCGCTGTAATTCTTCCTTACCAACCGGGGTATCACACATTTTTTTGAATTCGATCTGAAACATCTCGATAGCTTTTTCAACTTTTTCTGGTGAACAGGCAATGTAGCCACCGAAATAGCCAGTCTCAATAGATTCCATTTTCAGCGGAGAAACCGAGTACGCCAGCGAGCTTTTATCTCGAAGTTCATAGAATAAGCGCCCGCCTTGCCCCGCCAAGATCGCTTGGATCGCGTGAAGAACGAAGCGATCAGGATCCGTAATCGGCAAACTACGATAACCAATAATCACATGAGATTGTTCTTTATCTTTTTCAATAAATAGTTTTTTATTCTCAGTCAGCGGTAGCGGCGCCGGCCCATTGAAATCATGCTTTTTAACTTTATAATTATTTTCAATTTCGTGAGCCATATCAACCCAAAACGATTTGTCATACTGACCCACAACGGCCATGGTTAAATTGTTCGGCGTGAAAATAGTGTTTTTTAAATGAACAATGTCTTCGCGGTGAATGTTTTTTAAACTGTCCGCCGTTCCTAGAGTTTCGTACGCTAAGGGATGAGCTCCATACATGGCTTTACTAAATTGGCGTGAGCACAAAAATGAGGGATGATCTTCTTTTGATTTTATTTGTTGAAATAAAATCTCTTTTTCACGTTGAATAACCTCGGCACTTAGAAGCGGCTTGGTGAAGGCTTCCATGGCTAAGGCCACCGCTTTTTTCTCAAATCCAGTTAAGTACTCAAGTGAAAACCCAAATGTGTTCTTGCCAGAAAAAGTCGAAATGCCTAAGGCCATGTCTTCTGTTTCCGCTAAAAACTGTTCTTCGCTGCGGGTTTCCGTTCCGTTTAACCACACGCGAGACATCAGCTCGGATAAGCCCATTTTATCCGGCGTCTCAAGTCGGGCGCCACCGCGAAAGGCCAATTTGGCCGAGACCGTCGGTATGTCTAGCGTAGGAAGTAAGAACAGGCGTAGACCCGATGGTAAATTAATTTGTTCAATATCATGATTATATTTATGCGCCGTCAAAGGAACGATTAGCTTTTCAATTTTTATTTTTTTGTTGGGCGCTTTATCTAACTTTTTCTTATCTAGAAAGATCGTTTTCTTCCACTGCGCCGCTATTTCTTTTAATTTTTTTTCGGCCGCTGGTTTTGCCTCATTCGCCATATACGAGACGCAAAGCTGATCTAGTTTTAAATATTTTTGCGCCACTTTTTGAACATCTTCGGGCGTGATTTTATTAATGGCTGCTAAGTATTTTTTGTGGCCGTTGGCATCGCCTAAATAGAATTCCAATGATCCCGCTTTGTTGGCAATTCCATCGACCGTTTCAATTGAGTAAAATTGGTCGGAAGAAATGGCGACACGTGATCGCTTGATCTCGGTCCAGAGCGGTGGATTATTTTGAATAAAATCTATTTCGTGCAAAATTCCCCCAACAACGGCGTCCATTTTTCCTTTTTCAAAGGTCGAAGAAAAAACAAATAAGCCCTTGTCTTGAGGGTTGTAGTTGAAAGCAGAAATGGATGTCGCGACGGGTTCTTTCAGGCGCAGTTTTTTAACTAACCGGGATGAATCCCCCTGACCCAAAATCATCGATAGTACATCTAGGGCGGGAACATCTTTGTGCTTTACCGAGGGCGCTTTAAAAGATAGATGCAGATACTGCTCTTGAAGATCTGATTTTTCAAATTTAAATTCATACTTTTTTTGCGCGGGTTCTTGGGCCCGCGTTCGTTTATCTAATTTGTAGGATTTAAAGCCTGAAAAATACTTTTCAACTTTTCCCTTCATTTCTTTTAAATCAAAATCACCCGATACGACTAAAAACATATTCGTCGGCACATAGCGCGATTGATAAAACTGCTTAATTTTCTTCGCCGACCACGAGCGCACATTTTTATCGTAGCCAATCACGGGTATCCCGTAGGGATGCTTTTTGTAGGCTGATGAAAAAAGCAGTTGCGACGATCTTCTTTGCGGAGAGTCTTTTCCCATTTTAATTTCTTCGCACACCACTTCACGCTCGCTATCGATTTCTGCCGGGTCAAAAATTGGGTAACCCATCATCTGACTAACAACATTCAGGGCGACATCAGAAAAATTTTTCGAAATGGTCACATAAAAAACAGTTTGGTCAAACGACGTGTACGCATTTAATTCGCCGCCCGAGGCCTCGACAAGATTTGCGATTTCGCCGACCTTAAATTGATCAGAGCCCTTAAAAACCAAATGTTCGATGAAGTGACTGATTCCCTCTTCACCTTTTTTTTCGTCGGCGCTGCCCGTTTTCACCCACATTTGTGCACTCACAACCGGGGATTTTGTACTTTGAATTAAAAGTACTTTAAGTTTGTTTTTAAGTTGAAATTTGACTTGCTTCATCTATAAGTCCTTTATGGGTTTAGGCGTTTAT
>JAYTHR010000335.1:0-32158 GCA_043732425.1 Bdellovibrionales bacterium | reverse complement strand
TACTGGGCTTCACAATTATTTTTATTAGTCTGCCGTTACTGGCTTTACAAATGTCGGGGTTACTGGATTTGACAACGGTCGAGTTTTTTAAGTTTATGAAAACGCTATAGTTAGCATTATGTTTTAGGTACACACGAGTTCTAGGAAGGAACAGAAGTGTCAGAAGATCAGGGCGAAAAAACAGAACAGGCCACGGACTCGCGGCGCGAAGAATATCGCAAGCGTGGTCAAGTGGCGATGACCCGTGAACTGGGTTCAGCTATTTTCTTTTTAGTAGCTGCGGGATTAATTTATGTCAGCGGTCGATTCTTCCTACAAAATATGGTTGAAGTTTTCAATCGAGCTTTTGGTGGTGAGCTGGTCAATACCATTCGTGAAGGCAAGCTGAGCGACATCTTTACCTTCATTGGTTTGAAATTAGTCACGCTGATGGGACCCGTTTTTTTAGTAGCCTTGATAATTGGTGTTGGCTCTCAAGTCATCCAAACAGGTTTCTTACAAATTGAAGATGCGTTAAGTCCGAATCTAAATAAGCTAAATCCGCTGAATGCTTTAGGTCGTATTTTTTCTATGCGCGGATTAGCTGAACTTTTTAAATCGATCTTAAAAATGACCGCTGTCGCCACGGTGATGTACATTTTGCTAAAATCAGAAATAAAGCAAATCCCTTATCTTGCGGGATACTCAGTTTCACAATTACTAGCCTACTTAGGCGAAGTTCTATTTAGATTATTAGTCGGAACGGGCTTATTTATGCTTGTTCTGGCCGTGGCTGATTATTTTTTCCAAAGATGGCAATTGGAAAAAGAAATGATGATGACCAAGCAAGAAATCAAAGAAGAACATAAGTCCCGGGATGGAGATCCCATGGTCAAAGCGCGCATTCGTAAAGTACAGCGCGAAATGGCCACACGTAAGATGATGACTGAGATCCCGAAGGCTGACGTCGTGATAACAAATCCGACTCATATTGCCGTTGTTTTAAAGTATTCAGATAAATTGCCAGCACCGCAACTGATAGCCAAGGGAATGGATCATATGGCCGAAATTATCAAACAGATCGCGCGTGATAATAATATACCTGTTATTGAGAATAAACCGCTGGCGCGAACTATCTACAAAACGTTAAAAGTGGGGCAAGTGATCCCGCGCGAGCTTTTCGTAGCCGTTGCCGAAGTCTTATCTTACGTCTTTCGTTTACGTCGAAAAAAGAAGCCCAAACAACCTGAGCGGGGATTATAATGGATCAAATATTTAATTTTATAAAACGCTTTGAAAAATACACAAAGAATACCGATCTTTTTATTGCCATTGCCTTGTTAGCCATTATCAGCGTCATGATTATTCCGCTTCCGCCAGTTATGTTAGATGTCGCGCTGACTTTTTCCTTGTCATTAAGCTTACTTATTTTATTAACTTCGATTTATATCAAGCGCACTTTAGATTTCACTTCATTCCCTTCGTTGTTGTTGATGACAACGCTTTTTCGACTAGCGCTGAATGTCGCGACAACACGATTAATTCTGACTCATGGTCATGAAGGTCCGCAGGCAGCCGGCAGCGTTATTCAATCTTTCGGAAATTTCGTTGTCGGAAACAACTATGTTATTGGTTTCATTGTTTTCGTGATTTTAGTTGTCATCAACTTCGTGGTAATCACGAAAGGTTCTGGTCGCGTGGCCGAAGTTGCTGCCCGGTTTACATTAGATGCGATGCCCGGGAAACAAATGTCGATCGATGCCGAACTGAATGCCGGGATCATCAACGAACATGAAGCTAAAAGACGCCGTAAAGAAATTGAACAAGAAGCTGACTTTTACGGAGCTATGGATGGAGCTAGTAAGTTCGTTCGCGGTGATGCCATTGCGGGAATAATTATCACGGTTGTGAATATCGTCGGTGGTTTATTAATCGGAATTATGCAAAAAAACTTAGATCTCTCTACCGCCGCAAAATACTACACGATGTTAACCATTGGAGACGGCTTACTCGCGCAAATTCCAGCTTTAATTATCTCTACGGCAGCAGGTATGATTGTAACCCGCAGTAGCACGGGCGAAAGCATGGGTTCAGAAGTATCTAGCCAGCTGATGATGAACCCGAAGGCCATTTACATTTGCGGAGCGGTTTTATTAGCATTGTCTATTGTTCCCGGATTACCCACAGTTCCGTTTTTAACGATGTCGGTAATCATGGGTGCAGTGGCGTGGACAATTGTTCAGTACCGAAAAGAAGCCGAGACAGAAGTTAAGCGAAAAGCAGATCTTGAATTAGCGGCTCCTAAAAAAGAAAATGTCGAAAACATGCTGCCACTAGATATGGTAGAATTAGAAGTCGGTTACGGATTAATTAATGTTGTTGATTCCAGTAAGTCCGGCGATCTTCTCGAGCGCATTGCCTCAATTCGCAAACAATTTGCGCTTGATCTTGGAATTGTTGTCCCCAGCGTGCACATCCGAGATAACCTGGCTCTGGCTCCGGGAGAATATCGCTTTATGATGAAGGGCAGTAAAATTGGCGGTGGAATTTTAAAACCTGACTGCTTACTAGCCATGGATCCGGGCGAAGTTTCTTCGAAAGTGGACGGAATTCCCACGAAAGAACCCGCATTTGGTTTAGATGCGGTTTGGATTTCTCAATCTAAACGGGATGAAGCGGAAATTTCTGGCTACACAGTTGTTGATTTACCAACAGTCATGGCAACTCATATCACCGAAATGATCCGCACTCATGCGCACGAACTTCTAGGTCGCCAAGAGGTTTCCCAACTTGTCGAGAACTTAAAGAAAACACATCCGAAAGTGGTCGAAGATCTTATTCCGGACGCATTAACTTTAGGTGGCGTTGTTCGTGTTTTACAAAATTTACTGAAAGAGCAAATTTCTATTCGTGACTTGTTGACCATCTTTGAAACGTTGGCGGATGAAGCGGCGCGAACGAAGGATTTGGATTTACTGACGGAGGCGGTTCGTAAGCAACTTTCTAGATCGATCACGGCGAAGTACTCTGCCGAAGATGGATCTGTTAGCGTGATGACGTTCGATTCAAAATTAGAAGAAATAGTTTCTAATTCATTGTTGCAAACAGAGCAAGGCGTGCAGCTCGTTATGGATCCACAATCGGCTTCAAAAATGATTTCCAGTATTGCGCAAAAAATTGAACTCCACCCCGAGATTGCTGGGCAGCCTATTCTACTAACTAGCCCCACGGTCCGCCGGCATATCTTTAAATTGGTCTCGCGCTTTATTCCGCAATTAATTGTTTTGTCTCATAACGAAATTTCTGCTGATGCACGGGTTCAATCCGTAGCGACAGTAGCGATGGCATAGGAAGAGGACTAAATGCAGGTCAAAAAATTTGAAGCTCGATCGATGAAAGAGGCTTTAGAAATGGTTAAAACCCAGCTCGGTCCCGACGCCATTATTTTATCGGCGAAAGAGATCACGAAGGGATTTGGCCTGGGCGGAGAAAAAAGCATTGAAATCACCGCAGCCTACTCTGAAGTGAACATGCAGAAAAAAAGATTTGCCGAATCAAAAATGCAAGACTCGGCACGCGATATTTTTCAAAAGACTAGCGCCAAGAATCAAAAAGAAGTGACGCAAAAGATGATCGAAAGTCATGTGGCACGATTAAATTCACAGATGGGCCCAGCTGTTGCCAAGAAAAATACAGAAGTAAAAAAAGAAAATTATATCCGTACGGAAAAGCGCTACATCGACATTGATAGTGAGCAGTTGACTGATTATTCTTCGACCCAAACGCAAATTAATGCGCAAACCCCGGTGACTCAGTACGCGCAAAAATCGTGGAATGACATGGAAGTAAATCAGTTAAAAAGTGAATTAGAATCTTTGAAATCAATGGTGAATCAATTTAAGCCAATGCCTCAAAGTTTTATTCATAGTCATCCAGGAGCTGAGGCTGGCGTGCATTACGAATACGCTAATTATTATAAAAAATTGGTTCAGCGTGGCTTACTTCCAGAAATTGCGGCTGACATTATTGTGCAAGCGCAAAAGCAAATTGATCTGAAACATAGTGAAAATAAAAACTTAATCGAAAATTGGATCGGAAAGTATATACTCGATACGACACCTGTCGTGAAAACTTCGCAAGAGCAGTTTCATCTGTTCGTGGGTCCCAGCGGGTCTGGAAAGACCAGTTCATTAATTAAATTGGCCAGCGATTTGATTCTTAATCAAAAAAAACGGGTTGCCATTATCTCTGCAGATAACTTAAGAGTTGGTGCTTCCGAGCAGATGAAAATATTTGCTCAAATCCTCAATGTTCCATTTTTACTTTTAAGGTCACAGCAGGATTGGGGACATATCATCCCTCATCTTGATCAGATAGATCATATCTTAGTTGATTTCGCTGGCCTGAATATGCGCTCGTCAGAAGAGCTCAATTACCTGAAAAGAATGTCGCCACCGGTATTTAATTCATTGCGCACTCATTTGGTATTATCAAGCTTAATTAAGGATGCAGATCTAGTAGATATCGCCGGAAGATTTGAAGCTTTCGGTTTCGATGATGTGATTTTCACCGATTTAGATAAGGCAAATATTCACGGAAATATCTATAATTTTATTCGTAAAGTGCCAACAAAGCTTTTTGCCTTCGGGATCGGTCCTCAAGTTCCCGAAGATTTCGAGCGCGCTACGGCCGAGCGTGTTGTCGATTTAATTTTAGAAATTTCAAAAAATTCATCAAAGCAGTCAACTTCTTTAACCAGTAATCTTAGTTTATAGAAACGAGTTCATAGCATGAAAATTATCAGTTTTTCTTCGGGTAAAGGTGGCGTCGGAAAAACCTCCATCACCAGCAACGTCGCATTAGGTTTATCTTTATTAGGCAAAAAAGTTCTTATTCTAGATGGGGATTTAGGAATGGCCAACGTCGATATTTTTTTCGGGGTCCATCCGAAAAAAACTATCAATGATCTTTTGTGCGGCGAACCCTTACATAGCTGCCTAACATCAGTCGCGCAAAATATTGATCTGCTAGCCGGTGGCAACGGAATTTACGAGCTCAGTCATTTAAATTCTTTTCAACGACGAGAAATTATATCCCGACTAGAAACCGTTCATTACCAATACGATTACCTAATTATTGACACATCGCCAGGGTTGCACGATCACGTTCTGCATTTAAATGCCGTGGCTGACGACTGTCATATTATCCTAACCGCAGACCCTTCAAGTTTTGCTGATTCCTATGCGCTGATTAAAGTACTGCAACAAAAATACAAGACGCAAAAGTTTTCGATTATCTGTAACCAAGTTAAAGACGAACAAAGTGGAGCCCAATTATTTCTGCGATTTGCTGAGGTTGTTCAGCAATTTTTATCCGTGCGCATTCACTACAAGGGAAGTATCCCGTACGATGTGAATTTAAGAATTTCTAATCAGCACCAGCGTCTCATTTTAAGGCAAGACCCGAAGTCAATTTCGACCCAGGCGATTAAAGCAATTTGCGCTGAAATTGAATCTCAAAACAAAACTAGCAGCGCTACAAAGCTCAACGTCAAAGGTCTAGACACGCTTTTTAGACCAGTCTCAGGTCATGCTTAGAAAATTATGAGTATGTGTTCTGAATTGAATCAGGTTAGAATTTAGACTGAGGGGTAACGGAATGAAGAAAACGAGTCTTCTGAAGAAATATAAAGATGAGCCCAAAAAGAATATTAAACGCGATCAAAAGGAAGAGCTCATCCGCGAGTATGCTCCTTTAATCAAGTTCGTAGCTCAAAAAATTGCAGTCCGCTTGCCACCCAATATCGAACTGGATGATCTTATTTCTGCAGGCTCCATTGGTTTAATGGATGCGATCGATAAATGGGATCCGTCGCGTGATAATAAATTTAAAACTTATGCTGAGTTTCGCATTCGTGGATCGATCCTGGATGAATTGCGCGCTCAAGACTGGGTTCCACGTTCAGTGCGTGACAAGTCGAAAGCACTGGATCGTTGTATCGCCCAGTTAGAATTAGATCTGGGACGCGCGCCTTCTGACGAAGAAATTTCGGCGAAATTAAATATGCCAATGGAAGAATTCCACGGGCTTGTTAATCAAGTGCGACCAGTCAGTTTACTTTCTATTGATGATCAACCGACTTTTAGTGATTCGGATAAGAAATCAATTTCGAATTTACTAGAAGGATCAAAATCAGGAAACCCCTTTAATCAGTTAAATGTGAAGGTCATTAAAGATGTCGTGGCCAAAGCGATTGAAGAACTTCCTGAAAGACAGCGCCTAGTCTTATCGCTCTATTATTTTGAAGATCTAAATTTAAAAGAGATCGGTCAAGTCCTTCGCGTCACTGAATCTCGTGTGTCACAGCTGCATGCTCAAGCGGTTATTCGGCTGCGCGCAAAATTAACGGCTACATTAGGAGCTGGCGAACTTGAGGCCATTTAATCCCTGAATTTTTCGGTATCATCTTTGAATAGTCTTTGATGACAATACGAAGGTGGTCCAAGTGTTAGTATTTAAACCCAGAATGGCCCTGTTTTATATTTTTCTATTAGTTATTTTTATCGGCTTTTCAAAAAATTGGACGGGCCTTCAACAGTCTTTAACAGCAAGTTCACAGAATATTTTAAACTCGACAATCGTCGAAGCGCATGAATAAATCTCATGCTCAACCTGCTAAAGATATCTGAAAATAAGTCTAACAGCAGGGGAACCAATGCCAGCCCATTTCAAAAATGCATACCTCAATTCCGTAGGCGCTTTTCTACCAGGATCTGCCGTCAATAACGAAGAAATGGATGCCTACATCGGATCCATAAACCCGCAATCCTCGCGCATCAAGCGATTGAAAATGCGCTTGGGAATACAAAATATAAAATTAACGATATTCCTTTTTTAAGTTCAGCAACAGTTGGTGCCGATTTAGCGGCTCCGGGTTTTGCTAATTTAATTCAAAGCCAAATGCGCGCAGCACCGATGCAGACGATGTCCTTCCAAGGAATTTGCGCCTCGGGGATCGCGGCCATGAAAGCGGCAGCCCAAGTCGTTGAACTTGGAGAATTTAACCGCTTACTGGCCGTAGCGACAGAGTTTCCGTCACGCTTATTCAAAGCCAGTCGTTTTCAAATAACGGAAGAAAATATTGATTTTAATTCCCATTTTTTAAGATGGATGTTGTCCAAGGGTCAGGCGCTACACTTTTTGAAAATAAGCCCAACGAGACAGGAATTTCCTTAAAGTTAGATTGGATTCATTTAAAATCATTCAGCGGTGATTACCCGACGTGTATGCAGATTGGATCACCCTGGAATCAACCAAAAAAAGCTATCTTGATTTCTCCTCTTTAGCAGAAACTGAAAAAAACGGTTCTTTTTTACTTCGTCAAGATATACGCCTTTTACCGAATATGTTCGATGTGGGTATGAGCGAATTCATTGAACTGGCATTAAGTAAAGATCTGGAAATAAGAAATGTAGACTATTTTTTATGTCACTATTCTTCTGAAAAATTCTCAGACGTCGTAAAAACCGTGTTGGATAAGGCGGGATTAACAATTCCCACAGATCGCTGGTTTAGTAATTTAAAAACTCGAGGCAACACGGGAGCAGCTTCCATATTCATCATGCTGGAAGAGTTTTTAAAAACCCATGAGCTAAAGGCGGATCAGAAAATTTTGTGTTTTATTCCCGAGTCCGGACGCTTCACAGTTTCGTACCTGATGTTTGAAGTGGTCAAAGACGGTCAGAAATCAGTTCAGGCCAAACCCGCATTACCAGAAAAAAAACCTGTTGAAAAATTACTTCTTGAATTGGGTTCCGTTTGGCACAATTACCGCTCGACGGTTTTTAGGTCTGAACTTGCAAACCGAATATTTAACGGAACTATCATGATTCGGGATTACCAAGTCTGGATGGAAAACTGGATTCCTCAGGTGCGTGAGGGCAGTGTTCGAATGTGCACAGCTATTTCAAATCTAACCTCACAGTTTGAAGGCATCCAAGAGCTTATCGAAGAACATGCGGGCGAAGAGCAATTTGATTTCAAGATTCTTTATGCAGATTACCAAAATTCAGGGGGTCAGAAAGCTTTAGACGACCTGCGACGAAATAGCGGCGGAGAAGCCTTAAACGATTACATGTACGCGAAAGCTAATTCTAAAAACCCATTAGGACTGTTGGGTGGGATCTTTATTATTGAAGGAATCGGTCAAAAAATTATTCCAACACTTTTACCATTTTTAAAAAGACATCTGGGATTACAAATGAACGCGTTTAAATTTTTAGAATACCATGGTGAAAATGATGTAAAGCACTTAGAACGCTGGGCTCAGGCCGTAAAGATGGCGTTAACGATAGAACCATCTAGCTTCGATGACATTTTAGAAAATAGCGAAAGAGGTCGCGGCTCTTTACCAAAGACAGTGGGAGCTTGTGCTATGAGCGCCAATTACCTAGGTCACGAAGCGACCCAACATGACCCGAACGATCCCAATCCCTGGCATGCCCTTTACCTGGATCAAAACACGCCGATTCGACCTTCCGTCAAGGACAAGTGGCTTCGGGATTCAAGTTCTTTATCTCGTCAGTATTTGCTTCCGTTTGCTAGGTCACTTTCACGTCGGCTCAGAAATATTGGCCTTCATTGCTGGGAATGTTCCCGGAATAAAAGTTCCCTTAAATCCTCTACGACCTAAAAATCTGGATGACCTGGCTGATGAGATGCTCTTGAAGCACGATTTGAATCTTTATAATTTTGTCATCAACTTAAATAAAGAACTTCGCGAAAAAAATATTCAAATAAAAACCTTAGCACAACCTGATTTTTCGATGATCACCGAAGGTGAATTTAATATCGAGCCACAGAAAAAAGGTTTACTTAACTTCATAGATATTGAGACTGCAATCAGCTTGTATATCCCAATCTACCAACTTTTTTTAACGGATAATGATTTCTGGCGGGCTACGAGTTCTTTACAGTTAGACGAAACTATTGGAATTTATGCAGCGACTATTTAAATTTGCAGCAGCACTTAGTTTTAGTTAATAATAAGCATCCCATGTATTTCGCGCTGAAATCCGGTTTCTTCAAAATTTTATTCCAGTTTGATCCCGTTGTTTTTTTCAATGAAACCTTGATCTTGTTCCTTTGGAACGAAATTTACTTTTATGGTATTCACAGAATTTTTTACCTCAGAGGCCTTTACAAGTTTCGTCGGCATCATCATTTTTCTAACGTTCCGACTCCATTTTCAGCTTATAGTTTTCACTGGTCCGAAGGATTTCTTCTGGGGGCCGTGATGCCGATCGTAATGTGCTTTCATCATTTCCAGATTGCTTCGTTACTTGCCTTACCACTGATGAGTATCGTTCTTAATGTCCTGGGGCATTCAAATATTAATTTTTTCCCAAAATATTCTTTCAAAAATTTACTAAGTTTTTCGAAGCGCCATTCGCGGCACCATCAAATTCCCCATTCTAATTTCGGTTTTTTTCTACCTTACTTAGATCAGATTTTTAAAACAACTGGAACAGATCATGAATCTCAGTGACTACATTCGTTTTTCTGAGCAGGTTTTTATTCTTTTATTAGCTAAGTACGTGATCATTTTTGGAGGCGCGTATATCTTTCTATGGAAGATATTTCCAAAACTTTTTTTTCATCTTAAAATTCAGCAGATTACGAAAAGACCTGCCGCCCATGGGATCGAAATAAAATATTTCCTATTCATGATAATAATTCAGTCTCTTTTTCTTACTTTTCTTTTTATGGGATCACAGCAGGGACTATTCAGTTTGCACGCTGGCTTTGGCACCCACGGATATGCTTCAGAGATCATTGGATTTATCGGCTACTTCTTACTTTGCGACACTTACTTTTACTGGACCCACCGCTGGATGCGCGAAAAATGGTTGTATCAGCAGGCCCCCCAAATTCATCACCGCTCGATGAATCCAACATCACTAGCTTCTTTTTCCTTTCATCCGATCGAGACCGTCATCAATCTTTTTTATATGCTGCCGGTTGTTTATTTTTTTTCAGTCAGTTATGAACTCTTTGTCGTCTTACTGATTTTAACCGATATCGGAAATTTAACAGGTCATATTGGGTACGAATTCATACCCGAGAAGTTTTATCAGTCTTATTTTGGACGATGGATAACAACTCCGACGCATCATAATATGCATCACCAGGTTTCTAAATCAAATTTTGGTCTTTACTGGGTCGGCTGGGATAAAATTTTCAAAACTTTGCATCCTGGAACCAAGGACAAATTTCACCGCATTAAAAATCAGAAAGCCTTTTCTTCCAACCTGCCTTAGGCTGCTGTCGATATGGAATATGTGGCTAAATTCCGCTATTTAGTTACTGACTAAGATAGTCTTTCATTCAACGGACATGGCGGTTTTAATTTTCTTCATCAGACGTGCTTCCGTCTGACGAACAGCTTCCCGAGAAATTTTATACTTGTCTCCGATTTCTTGCAAAGTCAGAGGTTCGTCACTCAAAATACGCTCTTCTAATAAAATAGTTTCTTTTTCCGTCAGACTTTTTCGGATCGAATCCACGGCGCTCATGAGTAAAGAAATTTGCTCTTCAAGCGCTAGCTGCTCGTCCAGTGGCAGGCTGCCGTCTTCTTTTTTTAATAATCTTGATAGCGGAGTCGCATTTTCATTTTCCGGATGGGCAGGTTTGTCTAAGCTGACATCTCTTGATGAAAGCCGCATCGCCATTTCGTTAATCTCATCTTCCGGAATTCCTAACTTATGAGACAGTAAAGAAATATTTTCTGGAGACGTCATTTTCTCAAGCTCTTGCTTTTGCCGCTGCAACTGATAGAAAAGTTTTCGTTGATTAGCGGTCGTTCCGATACGAACCATTGAAAACTGCCGCATTAAGTACTCTTGAATATATCCGCGAATCCACCACACGGCATAAGTGATTAGCCTAGCCCCTTTGTAGGGATTGTATTCTTTCACGGCATGCATCAAGCCGACATTCCCTTCTTGAATGACATCAATCATGCGTGAAGAAAATTTAGCGTATTCAGCTGCGATTTTAATTACAAACCTAAGATTTGATTTCACAAGCGTTTGTGCGGCTGAGGGATCTTTCGTTTCAAAATATTTTTTAGCTAATTCCAGTTCTTGTTCTCGGGTTAGCAAAGGATATTTGCGGACCTCATTTAAGTACATAGTTAAAGGATCGGTCGTTGTTAAGCCGCGTGATGATTTTGTTGCAGGAATTAATGCTTTTGGGTCGTCAAAATGAAAATCGACGGGGCCACCGCTCGGATCGCTCGAGGAATCCGGATTAGAATCAACAGGAACGGCAGGATTAATTTCTGACTCTTCGTCGACAATTTCGGCAACAACGGGTCTGGAAAGGTCTTTTGTCTTTTTCTTTGCCATACTAAGTGAGTATTTTTTTAATATTACTTTCAATGGTATCTTTGATTTTGCCTTTGAATAACGCTAAGGCTAAGGGGATTTCGACTTCAATACTAACCTGGCTAGAATCCGCCGCATTTCCCAGAACCTGCAGGTCAGCTTGGAACTGGCTTCCATTAATTTTGACCGATTTGCCGGCCTCGTCAAAAGTACAGCTGACTTTCGAATCAAATTTCTTAAAATCGTTTTCTCCGCTCAGCAACTTTTTAATTTTGCTATACGCAGTTGCAGAATCCAAAGGGGCGGGTACTTCAAATTTAATTTTAGCCATTTCAAAATGATAATAAAGAATCTATTCCCAGTCTACGAAAACTATTATTACAGCTTATGCAGTCCATACAAAGAAGCGTTTTGACTCTTATTTATCACCTATGACACTATTAAAAACTATGAAATTTGTAAGAGAACTAAAAAGAACAGAATATTGCGGAAACATAACATCTCAACATATCGGGCAAAAAGTTGTCCTGATGGGCTGGGTTAACACAAGGCGTGATCACGGAAGCTTGGTCTTCATTGACCTTCGAGACCGTGAAGGAATCGTGCAAGTCGTCTTAGATCCCAATAAGCTGGAAACCGCATCCGCAAAAGAATTCCGCAACGAATACGTTGTGGCTCTTGAAGGAATTGTTCGCGGTCGCCCCGATGGAATGAAGAATTCAAAATTAAAATCAGGAGACGTTGAAGTCGAAGGCGTTCGCTGCGAAATTCTAAATCAAGCAGCCACACCTCCGTTTCAGATTGATGATGAAAATGTAAATGAAATGTTACGGCTGAAGTACCGCTACTTAGATTTGCGCTCTCCGCGATTACAGAATCATCTCATCACTCGACATAAAGTGGCTCAGCTCGTACGAAAATTTTTATCAGACAGTGGATTTATCGAAATTGAAACGCCAATTTTGTATAAATCGACTCCGGAAGGGGCCCGAGATTACTTAGTTCCGTCTCGTGTTAATCCCGGAAACTTTTATGCGTTACCGCAGTCGCCGCAAATCTTAAAGCAGCTTCTAATGGTTGCTGGTTACGATAAGTATTTTCAGATTGCGCGCTGTTTTCGTGATGAAGATTTACGTGCCGATCGCCAGCCTGAATTTTCGCAAATCGATATCGAAATGTCATTTATTGATGTCGAAGACATTATCGAAATCAATGAGAAATTACTTCGCCATATTTGGAAAGAAATTAAAGGCATCGAAGTTCCTGCTTTACCAAGAATAACGTACCAAGAGGCTATGGATCGGTATGGCTGCGATAAACCAGACACTCGTTTTAAGTTAGAAATTCAGGATATCAAATCGGTTATTGCAGGGACAGACTTCAAGGTTTTCAGCGACGTACTATCGCGTGGAGGTATTGTACGTGGTTTAGCAATTCCTGGTGGCGGATCATTTTCACGCGGGCAGTTTGATAAGTTAACGGAAGTCGCGAAGAAAAACGGCGCCAAAGGATTAGTGTGGCTGAAGCAAGAGGCTGACGGCAGCATCAATTCTCCGATTGCAAAATTTTTCACTCCAGAAAAGTTAAAGGAAATTTTTTCGGGCTTAGGATGTAGTGGTAAAGATTGCGGCCTAGTTGTCGCTGATGACTTTGATCCGGCCTGCGCAGCGCTTTCGGCTTTACGCGTTCATTTAGGTCGTGAATTAAAAATGATCGATCATTCAAAATATAATTTCCTATGGGTTGTGGATTTCCCACTTCTTGAATACTCACCAGATGGTAAACGATGGGTCGCGCGGCACCACCCATTTACGTCCCCTAAGGACGAATCTTTTGATGATTTAATGAATAATAACGAAAAAGCTTACGGTAAGATGTTGGCGAAGGCTTACGACTTAGTTTGTAACGGCTATGAGATGGGCGGCGGCTCTATTCGAATTTACAAAAATGAAATTCAGCAGGGAATGTTTCGCTTACTGGGAATGACAGAGCAGGAATTGCAAAATAAATTTGGTTTCTTCCTAGAAGCTTTGAAGTACGGAACGCCTCCGCACGGTGGTATTGCATGGGGTATGGATCGCCTGGTTATGCTGTTAATGCAGACCGATGCCATCCGTGAAGTGATTGCATTTCCAAAAACAGCGAAAGCCACAGATTTGATGAGTGATGCGCCTAGTGAAGTGAACCGCGATCAGCTTGTCGAAGTCGGCGTACGCTTAACCGCACAAGCTGAAAAATTCATCGAAGATAACAAGAATAAGTAATTAAGTCGTAAAATTAACAGAACGATGACGAGAATTAAAGCTCGTCATCTACTTTTTGCAAAAGAATTCCATTTTCTTCTACGGATGTAATTTCAAAAATGCCTTGCAGTTTTCGTTGGCCAGCTACTTTTTCAATAACAAAAATATTTTGTAGGGTCATTCCAATCAAGTTCCGAATCGATTTCAAATTCCATTGAGGTGCTCCCATTTGGATCAGCATCTCCAGACGAAGTAAAGCTTCGCTGGCAGTCCTAGCGTGCATCGAGCCAAAGCTTCCATCGTGACCAGTTGCCAAAGCCATCAGCAAAGATTTAGCTTCGGCTCCTCGGATCTCGCCAATGACTAACCGATCTGGACGAAGCCGCAGGGCCCGCTTTAAAAGGTCATCCATCGTGACGTCTCCGACGGTGCGGCTGGGGTCTTGCCGTGTCAGCAGCGAACAGCTCGCTGAGTTTGGCAGGTGCAACTCTTGGGTGTCTTCAATGATAATGGCTCGCTCTGTCGGTAAAAACTGGCCCAGAATAGCTTGCAGAAAACTAGTCTTTCCAGAGCCCGTTCCTCCAACAACTAGAAAATTATTTTTATCGGAAAAAATTTTTTCAATCTTTTTCAGTTGTTTCTCATCACACCAATTAGACTGATAAAGTTTTTCTAAGGTCCAAACTTCTTGTGGCTGCTTCCGAATTGAAAGTAAATTAGAACCTCGTGATAACTCAGAAAATAAAATAGTGACCCGCCAATTCTTAAGCTGAGATTCAATAAATGGTTTTTCACGATTCAAATAACTGTGACAATTTTGCGACAGGCGATCCAAAGCGGCATTGTATGTTTGTTCAGAATAAAAATGATCACCTAAACTGTGCAAAGAGCCTTTTTTTTCGAAGTAAATTTCGGCGTAGCTATTTGCAATGACTTCGGTAATTTCAGGATCTGAAAGTAATGTTTCTAGTGGACCATAGCCATTAAATTCAGACTCAACTCGTGATTTTTCGATTAAAGTCAGATGATTCGTCATGCGGTCAATAATACTTTGCAAATTTGAATTCTGCTTCGAATTCATTGAATCAACATCCCAAGTATTATCAGCTAATTTTTTTTGCTCACTGAAAATCTCTTGAATATTTTTTAGTAGATGAATGTTCATGATAACTACTCATTTCTCATAAGTTTTGGGGTAACAAAAATGACTAGTTCCGAATTGTTTTCCTTAAACTGCTTGCTTGAAAACAGCGATCCTAAGACAGGCAGTCGACTTAAAAAAGGAAGACCTTCGCTGTTTTGGCTAGTTTCATTGCGAATAAGACCAGATAGCGCAATCGTCTTACTTTCGATGAGATCAAAAAAGCTCGACACACGATTAGTTAATAAAGCTGGGATGCCATCAACGGACCGGCTGGGGTCAATACTTGATATTTCAGACTCGATTTGAATACTCATTTGCCCGATGGCATCTATAACTGGTTTGACCTTCATGATAATTCCGTATTTTTTCCAAATGACATCGTGATTTTTATGGCTAACTAATTTAATTGGGAATTCACCACCGGCAAAAAACTCGGCTTCTTTGCCGCTTCTACAAACTAAATTAGGCGTCGCTAGAATTTTTATATTCCCTTGGTTTTCTTGAGCATTGAGAACCGCACCGACAGAGTTTGGTAATGAAGGCTGGCCCCCTAGAATTTGGGCGTCATATTGATCCGGCCACTTTAGGCCTAATGTTTGACCAAAATCTTTTTTGACCTCAGCCATTTTGACTTCAACGTGAATATTATCGGCAATATCGATTTTTTGTTTATTTTCAGAAGCTAAAATTCCCCAACTATTAGCGACGCTTTTGTAAGCGGCACCGGTTTCTTTGGTTGAGTAACTTAAACGCCAGGGTTGGCAGAACTGTATCTTAAAAGGAGTCAGTCCGTGCTCGCGAAATCGGTTTTCGTACCACAGATTCAGTTGGCCTTTCAGTTCGTCGTCAACATCCAAGGCCAGATAAATAGCTGATTCATTCTTCTGGATAAGCTCTGTAATTTTTTTAAAGTCTTCGAAGCGAAATAATTTCCCCTTCAAGCAAACCACATCCTCACAGAAAGCGACCGAGATATTTAAAAATTTTTGACTTAACTTCAGCCAGTCTTGAAAAGTCTGTTGGGATCCCAGGGGAACAATTGAAACTCTTATCAATTTATTATTTTGTCGGATTCGTGTCTGACCGATAGAATTCGATTTTAGGGTGACGCCTGCAGCGGTTGAAACGGCCGACACGATTTTGGCATTTTCGATCCAAATTTTTGATGTTGTTCCTTTTAAAGTGTAATCTTCCCCAAGCTCGATGACTAAATGATCGTTTGTCGTCGCTTTAGAAAAACTGCAATAGATTAATACAGCTGTTAAAATTAAAATTATTTTCTTCATGTCAGTTGAAATTGCAAAAAGGAATTAAATGAGCTGATAAGGTAGTAAGTAGGTAATATCCGGGATCAGAACAATTTTCCGAATTTAAAACAAGAGTTCGACGCGCACACCCGAGTCAGAATTAAGAACTTTTATTTCTCCACCTTGGGCTTTTAAAAGAGTTTGGCAAATGGAAAGACCTAATCCCATACCAATGGAGTGATTCATAATATTTTCATCGAGCATAAAAGGCCGCATAATTTTTTCAATCACGTGGGCTGAAATGGACGGCCCGTTATTTTCAATAGATATGATAGGCTTACCCGAAACTTGCTTCGCAACGGAAATCTTGATTTCGGAATTCGCAAGCCCGAACTTTGTAGCGTTGTGTAACGCTCTAAATACCGCCATTTGTGTCAGTACTGGATCTACTTCGATGGAGTCTAAATCGGTTAAAACGCGGACAGTTTGAACCTTTGATTTCAATGAAGAGGACACATCCGGCGGAATATTTTTCATAAAGAAATCAGGACTCATGTGATCTATTTTCTTAATAATTAAACCAACTTCGCCTTTAACGATCAGCAATACATCTTCTACAATATTTTTTAGTTTCTCTGAAGATTTAATAATCCGATCGGTAAATAGTTTTTGCTCATCTGAAAGAAGGGTTTCTTTCAATAGAGCAGCAAAGCTCAGAATCGTAGTTAAAGGAGTTTTTAGCTCGTGATTGATAAGGATCATAAATTGATTTTTTGCTTTATCTAAATTTTGTAAATCAAAAAGAGCTTTCTCTAAAGCCTGGTTTTTTTCCTTAAGTTCATTTTTAAGAAAATATTTTTCGCTGGCTTGATCGACGGTTGTCATCAAGTCAACCGGGTCCCAAGGCTTTGTTAAGTAACGATAAATTTGACCTTTATTAACGGCGCCGATCACCGAATCGATATCCGTATAACCTGTCAGCAGTATTCGAACTGTATCTGGATGCGAGGCAATTGATTTTTCTAAAAATTCGACGCCAGTAATTAACGGCATTCTTTGATCAGATATAATTACAGGAAGAACTGGATAATTGTCCAGGACATGGAAGGCCTCTTCCGGGGTTGATGCTTTTAGTACCGTGTAGTTTTTTCGAAAGATACGCTCTAGAGCGTCCAAGTTTGCGGGCTCGTCATCAAAGCAAAGTAGAAATGGTTTTTGAAGTTCGGTGCTCATATTTTTAAGCATAAGGGCTAAGTTGTTCTTAGGTCTAGATTTTACTGCTGGCTCTGACCAAAGGCTATTTTTGACTTATGAAAACGCGTCACATTGTCGAGAAGTGATACAGTAGTTAAGGATTTGTGTATCTAGTTTTACTGTTAATACGAGTCGCAAAAATAGTGTCATTTAGGAGACGTTTATGCTTTTTAAAAATGGATTGAGTTTAATTCTGACATTCGCTGTATTCATGACAGCTCTTTTTAAAAGTCAGAATTCAGAAGCACAGCAAATGTGGGGCTCAGGTTATTATGGCGGACAACAGCAGTGTGGCTATCCCTCGCGTGTTGGAACAAACGCCGTCAGCATGAGTGACGAAGAAAAAGAAGCACGTCAAAACGTCATCAGTCTTAAAAAAGATTTAAAAATTCGCCAGATGGAAAAGAAACGCGCCGATGTTGAAATAGATTTTCTAAAAAGAAAAATCGAGCGATTTTTTGATAGCGAAATTGTCGACTTTTTGCTGACAGTTCACATTGAGAAAATGAATAAATGCGAAAATTATAAAACGGCCGAATGCACAACAGCTGCAAAACAGGGTAATGTAACCGAGCAGACAGTCGATGCTAATGGAAAACCCGTAGCGGCCCCGGTAGCTGATGTGAAAACAGCGTGTGGCGAAAAAGATGAAGTTCCTGATAAATTAAAAGATAAATGGATCACTGCCGATGGCGGCGGTTATTGTACGGCTAAAAGTAAGTCGACGGCAGGTTCAGTTAACGCATCGATATGTGCGGATGCCTCTTTACGGCCAACGGACGCCTCAAAATATCGAAGTTATTCGGCCTCAGAATGTTCTAGCAGCTTAAGCAATTACCGCAAAAGAAAAATCGAATCAGACAATGCGCAAGCTAAGTTAGAACGCGCGGAAGAAGACATCCGTGAAAAAGAATATGCGATTACGGATGCACGCGAACGCGCAAAGTTAGATCGTGAATACAAACTAAAAACGCAAGTCGAAGGCGAGTGCGAAGAATGTATGGCTGAAAGCCGCGGCTACCGTTATGAAAAACCAAAAACTGATTGGTGGAATGTTGCGGCTCAAGTCGGACTCGGCTTAGGTCTAGGTTACATCGGAAAAAAATATGATGAAACGAATATGGAATACCAGGCACAGTTAGGTTACCCACCGACGCAAGGATATCCCACAGCAGTTTCTTTAGGCTTACCTTTTATTCTGGGTGGAGTTTACGGCGCCGTTAACGGAGGTTCCGGCCAAGGCGGCTTCGGTTGCGCGGGCGGAATGAACGGAGCTGGTTACCCTTACGGGTCTGGGGGTTATGGCGGAGCCAACGGCGGAGCTAACGGAGCTTATGGTCCGTTCGGAGCGCAAGGTGGAGCTTTCGGATACCCGCAAGGAATGTACGGAAGCCCATGGGGCGGTGGAATGTATAATCCAGGACTTGGCGCTTACGGCGGATTCAACGGACCAAACGGTGGATTCCCCGGAGGCATGAACGGTCAATTTGGTGTTGGAATTCCGATGAATGGTCAGTTTGGTTTAGCAGCTGGTGGCGGTTATCCCGGTATGGGCGGATATCCCGGAGCAGGCGGCGGTTACCCAGGAATGGGAATGGGCGGCTATCCTGGTTTAGCAGCTAGCGGCGGATTCGCGGCAAGTGGTGGAATTGCGATGAATGGTGGATACCCTGGTGCTGGTGGCGGTTATCCCGGAGCGGGCGGCGGTTACCCAGGAATGGGCGGCTATCCTGGTTTAGCAGCTAGCGGCGGACTTGCTGCAAGTGGTGGAATTGCGATGAATGGCGGATATCCGGGAATGGGTGGATCCCCTGGTGCTGGTGGTTATGCCGGACTTGGCGGATATCCCGGAGCAGGCGCCGGAGGTTACCCTGGTTTAGCAGCTGGCGGCGGATTCGCGGCAAGTGGTGGATTCGCAGCGAACGGCGGTTATCCCGGTGCTGGAGCTGGTGGATATCAAGGAATCGGAATGGGTTCTTACATGAACAACCCGCAATACCAAATCCAATTACTGCAACAGCAGCAGCAGATGCTTCAACAACAACAGCAATATTACCAAGCTCAGCAACAACAGCAGATGCAGGAATATCAGAGACGTGTTCAGATCCAACAGCAAGCGGTGCAAGTCCAAACAGAAATCGCTTCTTTGCAGATGCGACTTCAAATGCTGTACTCAGGGGCTTACTCGGGAAGTTCTTCGGGCGGTATTTACGGCGGGGCTAGCGTCAGCGGCGGCGTTTACGTCGGCGCGGCGGCACCAACTCCAGGCTACGGAAATCAACCAAACTTCGGAACGCCTCCGGGTGGCAATGGACAACAGCAACCTTTCCCAACGGGCGGTCAAGCCACCGTTCCAGGAACGGGTCCTGCTCCACGTAACGGAAGATAATTCTTTTAGTTATTTCGAAAAAATTTGACTCAAAAACAAATAACCCTCATCACTAATGAGGGTTATGTTTTTTAAAATACCAAACGCATTCGATAGTCATTGCCATTTCTTAGCTACCGGGCAAGTTGCTCTGGGTCTATCGCTAAAAAATCTAAAATCACCTGAAGACGTTCAAAATTTAAAGATTCAACCCCATCATTATCAAGGCTCGTGGCTGGTGGGTTTTGGCTGGGATCAGAATCAGTGGCAAAAAAAAGAATTTCCAGATGTTTCGAAGTTAGATAAATACTTTCCAACAACGCCGGTATTTTTTTCGCGTAATGATGGTCATGCTTCATGGATTAATTCTTCAGGTCTTAATGAACTCAAAAAAAACGATTACGATTTTACCGTTGATCCGCCGGGTGGAAAAATTGAAAAAGATAAAAATGGAAACCCAACAGGAATGCTTTTCGATCAAGCCCACATCAATGCCTTGGTGAAATTACCAAAGTTTGAAGATCAGCAAAATAAAAAATTCATTTTAAAATCACAAGCTATTTTCAACCAAGGAGGCTTTACTCACGTTCGAGATTTATCAATGACTCTGGCGACCTGGCAAATTTTATCGGGATTAGCAGACAAAAAAGAACTCACAGTCTGCGTTGAAGGATTCGTGACCATTGAATCCTTAGCTGATTTGACAATGGTACTTGAAGAAATTCAAAGATTGAAAAACGCTGCGAATCCCTATCTTAGAATGCAAGGGATTAAATTATTTTTGGATGGCTCTTTGGGTTCAAAGACAGCTTTTTTATCACAAAATTATCTCAGCGTTAATTCAGGTGCTAAGTCGTGTGGAAAACTTTGTTGGGAAATGGAAGACGTTAAAAAAGCCCTCATTTTTGCTTGGACAAAAAAATTGGACTTCGCGGTTCACACGATTGGTGATGAGGCGGCTCATCAAGTCGTGAAATTAGCGCGAAGTATTTCTGGCGAAGGATTGCTGGGGCGCCTTCACATGGAGCACGTGCAAATTCTAAGACCTGAGACAATTCAAATGATGAAGCCTTTGCACATCACTTGTCATATGCAACCATGCCACTGGCTCAGCGATCATACTTGGCTAAAAGATGTCATTCCTGACGGTCTATTGAAACATTCTTTTCCATGGGAAAGTTTAAGGAAAAATAAAATTCAACTGCAGTTCGGAAGTGATTCTCCAATTGAAGTTCCTTCATTAATTCGAAATTCACAGGCTTTAAAAGAAAGTGCACTATTGGGCTGGCCAAAGTTTGCGGCTGATTGGATACCGTTTCACAGCCACCCTGACAAAACTTGGATTCCGAGTCATACAGAATTCAGTGAAGAAAAAATAATTCAGGTTTATTTCAACGGTGACGCCGTCCTTTAGAACTGAAAATGAACTTCGTATTGATTTGAAATCAAAATAGCGCCCAATACTAAGCCCCCAACGAGCACCCATCCTTTATTTTCTTTAAGTGTAGAGTAAGTCGCGGTCGAGGTTTGCTTTAAGGATTGAGTCCACCCGCAAGAATTATTCGATAAAACCTTCCACGAAACGGGCTCTGTTTCCATTTTAAGATGGGATTGCTCGCAGGTTCCATCAACTAAATTTTCACTAGTCATTAGGTTGTTAGAATTTGTAAATGCATATTTTATATTTTTGTTAAAGGAAATTACGGCGAACGGTAATTTTAAATAGCTAGATTTTACTTTTTCGAACTGCACTTTTGAAAACGGTGTTTTGAAAAATGTGATAAATTCCGAGTCTGAGAAGACCGCTTTTGTGGTCGAGTTCAAAGTAGATAATATAAACTGCAATTCAGTGATAAGTTCTTTGTTTTTCGAAGTTGTGTCATTAGTACTTATTTGCACTAATAAACGCAGAAGCATTTCCAGTTGAATGGGCGAAATCATTTCCGTTTGTAAAATCCTTAGAATATTTTTTGAAGCTCCATCGATGAATACTTTATTAGAAAGATCAATGGAATCAATAAACTGAGTAAATTGAGGCGTTGGTTTTTGCACTATAGATTCAAATAAATATTTTGAAGTGCAAAGATATCCGGTTTCTTGACACTTTGTTTGGTACCAATCAAAAGTCACTGTTGAATCAGGAACTAGTAGGGTTTCAGCTTTGGCTTTGCATTCAAAAAGAAAAAAGAACACTGAAAGAAACATCATGGTTATTAATTTCATATTAGACTCCCCCTTGATTATACTCGATGCGAACCGGTTTACTTTTATGTTCCGTGTTGGCGTCTTGTTTTGTTTCGTGATTTTGAACCACCGCCCAAAAAGGGCCAGCGCTACTCATGATTAAGTTCGAAAGTTCATCTGGAACAAGAACAGCATATTGATTGGGGTTTAAAGGGGCTCTTAAAATTTTTACTTTTGATGCTATCTTTTTATTACCCTTTGTTGCTGCTGTTCCGGAGTACAGATCAACAACTCCATACTGATCCATTAATGCTGAAACTGTTTCAGCATTGGCCAATTCAATGGGTATCAGCACAAAACCTTTAGGGATTAATGTATCTGCATAGATGCGATCATTCTTTATTGGTATCGATGAATCTTTTTTGGGAGCAAAAATAAAATATACTAGAATTAGTATTAAGAATGATAAGGCTAACAGTTTATTTTGCTGGCTAATCTTAGTTATCTTCATATTGATAATTCCTTCTTATTTCATGGGAAAGTTTTACTTTTTTAATTTCAGTTTGATGGCGGGCGATAAGGCCTTGGAAAATAAAAAATAAACTTCCAAACAGCCCCATTAAAAAAATAGCTTCAATCAGTATTTGTCCCTTTATATTTCGATGCTCCATTGGTCTCCGTTCTTATTGGGTAAAGCCTGACATGACAATTCAAATTGATTTTCGGAAGAAAGCAGCTTCTGCGTTTCGTTACGGGTCCAATATTTCATTTGCCAAACAAACGCCACTTTCTGAGAGCTCTTATACTGCGACGTAAGTTCGTAGTTAGGAGCCACTCCGGACGATGCGGCCCTAACGGCTATTATTGTTTTATTCGGGAAGTAAATAACGAAAAATATATCTAAGAATCCAGTCCATAACTTATTCAGACGCTGTGAATCCAAATGGAAGTTGTTTGTTAGTTGAAGCAAACTTGTCGTTACCATAATCTGCGAGCTATTTATTATTGATTTTTGCAATGTGTCTAATTTCAATTGATCTAAGCGAATTTTTATAAGATCAGCCTCGAGCTTTATGACGGCGGGGTAGTTATTTGCCGCAGAGGCCGTTACAAGTTCAGCTTGGGTTGAATCGTAGCGAGTCTGAAGTGCCGTTGATAAAGGATTTAATGCAAATAATACTTTTTCAGACTTAATAATTTGTCTTTGAAGTTCAACAGACTTTTTTAAGCAATTTGTACGAAACTGCATTTTCGATTGTGCCACGAAGCTTAGAAAACCAAAACAGAATAAAAGGGTCGCAAATAATCCTATTAATAAAATGGATTGCACGGTGCAAAAGCCCCGAGAGTTATTTTGAAAAACTTTAATTGACCGACAAATCAAGCTTCAACTCGCTTTGTAATATCGTTGTGATATTGAATCCGGAAGTTGCTTTGACATAAATGCGAGCCAAGTCAGTCGAGCTTTCATCGCTGGCTTGAACCATTTTAAAATTAACAGCGTGCAGGTTTTTTTTAAAATCTGAAAGACATGCCACTTTTTTTTGAAGTTTGCAAATCAGAGCCTCTTCCATGAGGTCGTCGAGCACAATTTCATTCTGAAGTTGCAGACCAAGCCGAACCAGAAAAAGCGAACTTACCGTTACGATAGCTAACAGCAATGTCGCCTCGATAAAGGCTTGACCCTTTCGGTTCATTAACGAGCCCCATCCAAAAAGTTGGACAGGTTTTTTCGGTGAAGCTGAGAGTCAGAAACATCTTCGATCTGAATGTTCGAGGTTCCTGAGGCCCCCAGGGCACGGTTGATTTTTGCGTATTGCTTTGTTACGTTTTGCCCAACGACTTTAATTACACCCATGGTGCCAACGGCAATTAAAGCGACAAGAATAAGGTACTCGATGAGTCCTTGTCCTTTTTTTGATTTTATTAAATTTCGTGTGAATGTGCATTTCATTTTGACCTCCGGAACAGAGGTCAATGCAAGGACAACTTTTATATTAAATTAGCTCTATTGGGCTTTGTAGCCGCCAACCGGATTATTTCTTTTTAGATGCGGTTTTTTTAACTTCAGGCTTTTTTGCCGTTGCTTTAACAGCTGGTTTGGTCGCTGGGGCTGCTTTAGCCGTAGGAGCTGCAGTTTTAACGGCTTTCGCTGTTTTAACCGGAGGCGCTTGCATCTCGATTTTTTTGGCTTCTTTAACTTTCAACGCTTCCGCTTTTTTCGCAGGTTGAGCGTCTTGCTTTTCTTTTTGTTTTTTGGCTTTTCGAGCTGCCGAAATACGGTCTAAAATTTCAAAAGCTTCTTTTTGTAGATCATTTTCAAAAACAAAGCGGTAAAAGCCTTCAATTTCGGGACTTTGACGAAACTTTTTAACCGAGGTGGGGATATTTTCAGACTGAACGAAGTCGATGGAGCTTCCATCTTTTGATAATTTTACTTTATCTGCCACAGGGCCTCCCGCAAGATTTGAAATCAGTCGCTAATCTAATCTACCCGGGGAACGGGGTCAAGATGTGAAAATCTTTGTAACTTATTGATTTTGTTTGTAATTTAAGTCAAATTACGAACGGGTGGTTACAATGTTAGAGCTAAAAGGAAAGCCGGTCGCGGAATTTATTTACTCTGAAATTTCAAAGGAAGTGGCTCCGTGGGCTGAAAAAAAGTGGAAAGCTCCGCACTTGGCAGTGGTTTTAGTCGGGGACGATCCGGCCAGTCAGGTTTACGTTTCTCACAAACAAAAAGCCTGTGAAAATTTAAAATATCAATCGACATTAGTTCGTCTTTCAGCCTCAGCCACTCAAGATGAAGTGGCGACGGCGTTACAGAAATTAAATCACGATGATTCTGTGGACGCGATATTACTACAACTTCCGTTGCCTGCACATTTGGATTCGAAAAAGTTAACTGAGTTGATCAGATCCGATAAAGATGCTGACGGGTTAACACAAGCATCTTTAGGCGCGCTCATGAGCGGTCAGCAAATAGTTGCCAGCTGCACTCCTGCGGGAATTATGCAAATTCTTCACTATTACAAGGTAGAAGTAAGCGGTAAAAAAGTTGTTGTGATTGGGCGTAGTTTAATCGTGGGATTACCTTTATTTCATCTTTTGATCCAGGCCCAGGCTACGGTCACAGTCTGTCATTCAAAGACTGAAAATATGAAAGATATTTTATCACAGGCAGATGTAGTCTTCGTTGCCATCGGGAAGTCACAGTTTTTTAAAACGACTGATTTTAAAAAAGGCGCAACGGTAATAGACGTTGGAATCCATAGGACTGAGAAAGGTCTTTGCGGAGATGTTGACCTCGCGAATGCGCAGGGACACCTTTTTGCCGCGACTCCGGTTCCTGGTGGTGTGGGGCCTATGACAATTGCCATGCTTCTGAAGAATACGGTGACCTTAGCCAAGCTTCATAGAGAAAGTAAATCATGAAAGATATTTTACTTAACCATTGGTACATGGCTTTGCCATCGACATATTTGCAAAAAAATAAAATGCTTTCGGTCGAGATACTTTCAGATCCTATTTTATTTTTCCGTGATTCTGCGGGCGCTGTTCATGCAATTCGTGATTTGTGCCCGCACCGTGGGATTCCTTTGCGCTTTGGCCAGATGGTGCAAGATATGGTTGAGTGTCATTACCACGGTTGGAAATTTGATGGCGCCGGAGTCTGTCGTGATATTCCTTCGCTAACTTCAGATCAAACTTTGGATTGCACGAAAATCAAAATTAAATCGTATCCGGTGAAAGAAATTTCTGGCGGAGTATGGATCTTTCTGGGCGATGCGAAAAATGAACAACTGATAACTCCGCAGCCCCCCGTGCTAGCTGATTTTCCGTTCGGGGCGATTCCGCAGCTTTGTGAAGTTGTGGAATTTCCATGTCACATTGATCACGCGGTTATTGGCCTTATGGATCCAGCACACGGCCCTTACGTGCACCAAAGCTGGTTTTGGCGCAGTTCTAAGTCGGCTTATGAAAAAAGAAAAAAGTTTGGGCCCACCGATTTTGGATTTCAGATGAAGCGGCACGAGCCTTCAAAGAATTCGAAAGCTTATCGTTTGCTGGGCGGCGAGCCGACAACCGAAATTACGTTTCGATTGCCGGGAACTCGCCTTGAGCACGTGCAGGTCGGAAAAAAAAGTTTTTATTCGTTAACGGCACTGATGCCCATTTCTGAAAACAGAACTCAAGTAATTCAAATGGCATTTTGGAATATTCCGTGGCTGAGTTTAGCGAAGCCATTGATTAAAAGCTTCAGTCATACATTCCTGGGGCAGGACTTAACTGCCGTTACGAAGCAGCAGCAGGGTTTGAAGTATGATCCTAGTTTAATGTTGATCAACGATGCTGATACTCAAGCGAAGTGGTATTATGCTTTAAAAAAAGAATGGGATAATCACATTAGCGAGCAGCGCGATTTTAAAAATCCAGTTCCTGAAACTGTTTTATCCTGGAAAAGCTAATTTATGAAAATTTGGAAACTAAAAAAAGGGCATGATATTCGTTTGCGGTCACGGCATCCGTGGGTATTTTCGAATGAGCTTACAGATAGTCCAAAGTCGGTCAGTGCCGGAGAGGCCGTTGAAGTTCAAGATTTTAAAGGTCAATTTATTGCTCGAGGCTATGGAAATCCGCAGTCTTTAATTTCCTTTCGCGCATTAAGTTTTAATCCCGAAGTTATGAATCCACTATCCCTTGATTGTTTGGTGGAAAAGCTTTTGAAAGCTTGGAAATTACGATGCGATCGGGGATTTTCACAAAGTTTTCGCGTTTGCTTTTCGGAAGCGGATGAAATGGCCGGGTTCATATTTGATCGGTACGTTTTTACTAAGAATGAAAAAAGGTACCAAGTTTTTTCATATCAATTGCTGACTTCCGGAATGGATCTAGCCTTTAAATTTGAAGACCATGGAATAAGAATTTTTGAAAAACTGGTTTTATTGACTCAGAAGCATCAAATTTCCGAATTCGGTTGGAACGAAACTATTTTGCTACAAAGAAATGACGTCAACGTTCGTAAACTTGAAGGGCTACTCTCAGAGCCGGCTTTGGTGCTTAAGAATAACGATCAAATTTCTTTAGAAGAGATTTCGATCGAAGTTCAAAATGTCATGAATCCGGCTGAAACGATTTTTTTTAATGTGAATCTTATTGAAGGACAAAAAACGGGGTTTTTTCTAGATCAAACATATAATATGAAGCTTCTTTTAGATTACTTGCAAAAAAAAGCGCACAGTTTCAAAGGCCGAAAAATAAAGGTCTTAGATCTATGCTGCTACATGGGCCAATGGTCGGCCCAAATTGTTCATAATTTAAAAAACTGGGGAATTGATTGCGAAGTCCATTTAGTCGATGTTTCGGAAATGGCTTTAAAAAAAGCTTCAGAAAATTTGGCTCGTTATCAAGTGGATGTGAAAACTTATAAATTAGATGTGCTTGAAGGTTTAAGTGTCTTTAAAGCTGATGATTTTGATGTTGTGATTTCAGATCCACCGGCCTTTGTAAAAAATAAAAAAGATATTCATCCGGGGCTTCATGCTTATTTTAAATTAAATTCTCAAGCGTTTCGGGTTTGTCGGCCCGATGGCGTGGTTATTTCCTGCACATGTTCGGGCTTAGTTCAAATTGAAGATTTTAAGGATTCACTTCGAAAAGCCATTTCTCGCTCTGGAAAAATGGCTCAGTGTATTTTGTACGGCGGTCAAGGTTGGGATCACCCCAGCTTAATGAGTTTTCCCGAGGGTTTTTATCTTAAGATGGTGTTACACCAGTTGAGTTAAAGCCGTAAGCCTGAGCTTGTTGGGCTAAAATCTGCTGCTGGTAAGCGGTCATTTTATTGATATAGTCTTTCAAAGAAATATTTTCACTTTTTAGTAAATCGACCTGAATTTTGGCTTGGTTAAATTGGCCTTGCGAATTTCCCAAATCAGCGGCTTTGCGGTCGAAAGCTAGTTTTAATTCGACAATTTTATTTTCGGCGACAGAAACTAAATGCTTAATTGTTTCCTCCTGATCCATTTTCGAATTATCTAGTTCCTGCATTCCAGTTTCTAAATCATTGATTTTCGTAGTTAGTTCTTCGATGTGCTTTTCTTTTGTATTTAAATCGGCTAGCAGATCTTCATTGGTAGCCAGTAGGCCATTATGTTCCCGAGTCATTTTATTTTTCATGGCTTCGAAATTTTCAAGATATTGTTTTCGATCCTCTAACTGAGCTTGCAGCGAACGGGATTTGATTTCTTGAATTTCCAGCTGAAGCTTTAATGAAAGATCTAATGATTTAGCTAAATCTGTTGATAACTTAGAATTTAAAGTTCGTTCCTGATTTAGTAAATCGGTCAGTTCCTGCATGCGCTCGGAAAGATCCGAATTGGAAGTCGTCATCTGCTCTAATGTATGGATCTTGAGCTGCATATCTTCGTGAGTGGCTAATAGATCGTACTGAAAGTTTTTAATTTGATTTTGCATCTTTTCCAACTGGGCAACCTTATCTTTCGAGGATTTATGGTCTTCGACCTGTGACAGTTCATTCAGTTTCGTACAGATCTCATTAAATATTTTTTCGTGCTCGGGCATATTATTTATTTCCATTCCGTTAGTCTAGGTTAGGATTTCAAAACTGACTACGACAACCCGACCTCGATTTTAAAACTCGCTTTTAGTCTAGATTGATTCTGTCGACGAACTTGTCATACTAATAACAGAGGTATTCATGCTGCAAAAAATAATAAGTTTAATCACCAGTATTTGCTTTTTGATGAGTTCTACTGCTGCTTATGCCGAAAGTAATTTTTTTGAAATTAAAGAACCACCCCGAGCCGCAGAATACATTTACAGATCGTCACCGAAAGAAAGCTTAATCGGTGTTCAACTTTTAGGAGCTGTGCAAAAACCGGGGCTTTACTACATCCCGGCAAACACGGATATTTTAAAATTGATTACTTTGGCCGGAGGAATAGACGAAGCTAACTTATCTGAAGTCATTGTTCGTAAAACAGATCCTTCGCAAGCCGGGGTTTTTGAATTAGATATGAATAAGTTTATGAGGTCATCGGCAGATTCTAAGCCCTTTAAATTGACCCAAGATGATTTGATTTTCATTCCTAAAAAGCAACCATGGATCTCGAATGATGTATCCCGGACTATCACGCTTGTTTCTTTGATGGCGACGATCGTACTGACGGCAGTCCTTATTAATAAAAATACAACGAAGTGATTTTTTTTCTACTCGTCCTTATTTTTGTTTCAAAAATTTCTTTCGCCTTTCTTCCTTTTATGCCGAAAGAAATTGTGCCGGTCATTTTTCAATCTGGCATGCATCCGTACATCAATATTTTTCTAAACTTAACGATAGGGACTTTGGTTATTATTAAATGGCTTTGGCGACCGAATCATTTTTTTAATCAAAGTCGTTTTTACCGATTTTCATTGGTCGTATTGTGTTTTTATCTGCTTTTAATTACATTGTTGCAAAGTTTGTTTGTGAATTCAGATGAGTCTTTTATTTTACAACTGGCGTCCGCATTTTTGGCCAGTTTTACGGTGGTCTTGTTTGGACGTATTGTTCCGACATCTTTAAAGCCTGAAAATTTTCTTAAAGTTTTAAGATTCATTACACTTAGTTTATGCTGGATCAGTTTGGTGGCGTTAATTGTATTTCCGGGTACAAGTTTTAAGGGAGCCCGATTCATCGGAATTTTTAAACACATTCCGCATATGGTTAGTTGCGCCATTTTGGCTTGTTTTTGTGTGATGTACGATTTTATCAACCCACTGAATTCGCGCGTTAAAATGCTAGTTAATTTAATGAATTTTACTTTGGCTTCGTTGTTACTAATTTTAACGGGTACACGCTCAGCCTTAGTCTCGGTACTTTTCGGGTTAATGATGATCATTATCGTTTTTCCGGCAAAAAATGCGGCGAACAAATTTCTAAAGTTATCTTTTGTGTTATCAGCTTTTTTAATTATTTTGCTTTTCGGTGATGCGATGACTCAATACGCGGTGGATATAGCTCGCGGTGAAAAAAGTCTAGCCGGACGAGCGGCGCAAGATGGAGTTGCTTCACGTTTGGAAGAGGTCGAAAGAGGATTTGAAATTTTCAAAAAAAATGAGTGGCTGGGTCAAGGAATACTTTCTAAATTTTCTTCGGGAAACGAAGCGGAAGTGAATAATTACAATGCGAATAAAGATCCACATAATATTCTCATATCAGCAGGCGTCGTGGGCGGCTGGGGATTAATTATAATTACAACGATTCTGATGACCGCTCTTTTCCTTGCGAGCTTAAAATCATTAGTTTCAAAAAACTGGGCCCTTCGCGTTTTGGCAATTTATGCTTTATCTCAGATTCCAATTCTTATTATTTATCATGTGCACCTTTCTATCGGAGGTATTGCCGATCGAATTTATTGGATTGTTTTCGGCTACATGGCATTAAAAGAATATGATGTGGACCCCGATATTAAATTTGAGAAAAAAAATGAAACATAATTATTCATTGAGCCTAGTTTTGAAAGAAGGCTCAAGATTAGTATTTGTGTCGTTGATTATCGCTGTAATTCTGACAGTATTTTTCAAAGCTTCAGTAGCTATCGAAGTAAATCGATCCTACCTGGTCTGTCTACCCCTACTACTTCCGTTACTTCTTTTTTTGCAAATGAAGATTGAGGCAAAAAACAAAAATCTTGTGAAGTCGGTGAAGCAAAGTCTTTTGGATACTCCGGTTCGCATTGGTTCAGCTTGTTACGTCTTCGGATTTACCTTGCTGGGATACATTGCCGGGGCTTCCGTCGGGCGCGAAGGGGCTTGTGTAGTTATGGCTCAGGGTCTTCAACCTGAAAAACAGCTATCATCAATTCAGTGGAAATTGATCTTGGCCTCGATCGGGTTCGCCGGGGCCCTGGGATATTTTTGGTTAGGACCACTATTTTATTTAGAGGTTTTTATTTTAAATTTTAAAAAGTCATTAAACTGGAAAGAATTTTTAATGTGTCTTTTTGGATCTTTACTGGTCTGTCAGTTGATGCGGGTTTTTGGAGTGTCGTATTTTTCTTTTTCAGTTATATTTAAAAATTCATGGCTGATGAATACAGAATTTTATATAACTTTGGCGGTACTTATTATTTTGTCTTGTCTGGGAAGTCATTTTTTCAAATGGATCTATTTCAAGGCCAGCGATTGGCTTAATTCGAAATCCGTACAAATTCGTCTACTCAGTTGCGCTGTTTTTGGTTTACTTCTAACGTTCCCTAATTTGCAGAAATTTCAGGGACTAAGTCTAGCGATTGTTCACCAAGAATTTATCTCAAAAGAAAATTCCCTGTTTTTGGCGCTTGGAAAATTAATATTCACTGCGATTAGTCTTTCTTTTGGTTTTCTCGGCGGTGAATTCGTTCCCGCACTATTAATTGGATCTCAGCTTGGTCAACTTGCGGGATCTGGCAGTGCTGAGTTTATTATATTGGGTTCCGGATTGGGATTTTTTATCTTTTTTGCCTGTTTAACGCGGCTATTTTGGGTTTGCGTTTTAGCCACAGCCTTACATTTTGGCTGGCAAATAGGGATTATTTTCGCACTAGCTCTAGGTATTTCCTTAAAATTTTGTGGTCAACAAAGCGTTTATTTTACTTTAAAAAATAATTAATTTAATTTTTCAAAATTTTTGTTTGCCCGGGCTCCAGTACAAAAAAGTCTTCGGTATTAATATTCGAATTACGAAGGGCCTCTTGCAAATCAATTTCGGGCTGATCAATCGCTTCATCCGTCAGTTGCCACAAGCCAAAATGAATGGCCATTGAAAGCTTTGTTTTAAGATCGATATGAGCCTGAACGGCTTCGGCCGGGTTCAGGTGTGAATCGCGCATAAACCAGCGTGGCTCGTAAGCACCGATGGGAAGTAAAGAAACTGAAAAGTCACCGAATTTTTCTGAAAGAGTTTTAAAAATGTCACAGTAGCCAGTGTCGCCTGCAAAGAATATTTTTTTGGTCGAAGATAAGATAACATAACCGCCCCAAAGGCTTTTATTTCGATCGTTCATTCCTCGGGCTGACCAGTGCTTTACGGGAACATAAATGGCTTTACATCCTTTTCCCAAATCGACTTCGTCCCACCAATTTAATTCTTTAAAATTTGTTATTCCGGCGTCCTTCATCAAGGCAGCGTCTCCAATTGGAATTAAAAATTGAGGGTGATGGAATTCATTTAGTTTTTTTAAACTGGGTACATCCAAATGATCATAGTGATTGTGGGATACGAAGACATAATCGACTGCAGGAAGTTCTTCCATTGTCGCTCCGGCGTCACGAACTCGCTTCGGTCCTGCAAAAGAAAACGGTGAGGCCCG
>JAYTHR010000334.1:0-1149 GCA_043732425.1 Bdellovibrionales bacterium | reverse complement strand
CTTCAAAATCTTTAGACGTCGCCAGTCAGGCTCCGCCAAATGCGGCTACGGCCGTACCCCCAGCGCCGATCACAAATCCGGTGGGCCATCCGGTAGCGCCGATTGCAAAAATGTTTGCGGTCCAGATTAAAAACGAAGCGGGCTCTTCATCGTGCGCACAATTTTCTTTTGCGAACCGCGGTCATGCCCCTAAGGGGTACATCAATGGAATGGCACTTAGCTACGCCCGTAGTCTTTGTCGCATTAAAGCGCCGGGCTTAACGAAACCAGCAGCGTCAGTGTTAGATTCGGTGAATTCTCGGAACCCGAGTAAGGATGTGTTAGCTTATTATCAAAATTTATTATCCCCGTTAGGTTTCATCACGGATATTTCCGGAACAGGTCCTTTAGAGGCGACGTATACCGTGGGCATCGGTTTGGGGATGCGAGAAAGTTCGGGCCAACATTGCGAAGGGTGGGATACCGGAGCCGGTTCAAACCGCACTTCAGACGAAGCCGAAGCCGGCCTTTTTCAAGTCAGTTACAACTCGGTAACGGCCTCAGCTGAATTAAAGAAATTGTACGCGGAATATCAAGCAGACCCGAGCCGTTGCATGCTAGATGTTTTCTCGGAAGGCGTCAGCTGTTCGGCACGAAGTATTTTAGGCACCGGAGCCGGAGCCGAGTATCAGAAGTTCAATAAAGTTTGTCCGGCATTTGCGGCTGAATACGCGATGACTTTGGTGCGCGTGTTACGCACGCATTTTGGTCCTTTAAATCGTAAGGAAGCTCAAGTTGTTCCCGAGTGCCAGGCCATGCTCAGCCACGTTCGCCAGATCGTCGAGTTAGACCCAGAAACTGTTTGCAGCGAATTATTCTAAAATTCCAAAATTCTACTATTCTAAAGTTCTAAAGTTCTAAAGTTCTAAAGTCCCAGAAAATTAAGATTTTTTTAAGATTTAAAAGTAAAGGATAACTTTGCCTTCACGAAGTCAGCTGGCCTGAATGCCGGATTTAATTTTGAATACTTTTAATATAATTTACGATAATTTCGCAGTTTTTATTCAGTTGTAAAATCTCTTCGTGGCTGCCGCCAACATCAGGATGAAAAACGCGCGATAATTTTTTCTTCGCTAAATTGACTTCGGTGATGGCGTAGGGACTTTCGAA
>JAYTHR010000333.1:0-1150 GCA_043732425.1 Bdellovibrionales bacterium | reverse complement strand
TAAACTATAGAGGTTCGGGTTCATATTCTTCTTTAGTAGCAGACCTTCACAATCGTGTCCCGATGGCTGCTGGAACTGGAATAGCAAAACTTGCACCTGGAGAAGATTTTAGGCCCGAAATGGGAGTGATCGTTGTTCACGGAATTCGTGCCAGCAAATCGCTTCCAGCAGGAACTCAAACGCTAACAGGCTCATCACCGCAAATGAGTTTGCCAGTGCTTTGTGGTCGCTTACACCGAACGTCTTCCGGCACTTTCGTGACAGAACTTGAATAGTTTTTTGCTTTAATTAAAAAAGTAAATGGAATCTAGCCCCCTTGCGCACAATCCAGGGGGGCTTCTTGAATATGCGATCTGAGATCAAGAATTTTTTGAAATAGCCTGCCAGCCGACTTGAAAAAAGTATTCATTAAACCTACAATAGCTTTAAAATGAAGGTTAAAGATTTGCTGTTGATTCCGTGTGTAATTTTAAATGCTCTTGTTTTATTTTTGCAAAATCAATGGGAAGTTCAACAAAGAAAGTGGTCCCCTTAGCTTTCGTGCTTTCGATCCAAACTTTTCCTTTGTGAGTCTCTACAATGCCCTTAACAACACTCAGCCCAATGCCCCAGCCACCATTGGTCTTCATTTCATCACTGCGCTCAAATTTTTCGAATAATTTAGCCCTGTGTTGTATTGGAATCGGATTTCCAAAGTTGTGAACTGAAAAAATAGCCCGAGATCGTTTTTTTTCAAGTTTGACCGCAATTTCTTTATCTTCACGGCCATATTTGACGGCGTTATTAATTAAATTTTCTAAAATGCGCCAAAGACTTCGCTTGTTCCACTTACCAACAACGGATGATTCCGAAATAACTTTTATTCGGTTGTCGTAAAGTGCATTTAAATCCATACAAACATCAGTTGTGAGTCTGCTTAAATCCAATTTTTCAAAAGATAGTTCTAATTTCTTTCCCGAACGTAGCCGGCTGGAGTCCAATAAGTCCTGAACCATATCGTCGACTCGGCTCATATTTTCTACGATACGGCTTGCGAGTTTTCCAATGACCTGCGATGTGTCCGATTGCCGAAGTATCAATTGCGCCGACATTTTAGCGGCGGCAATAGGGGTTCGTAAGTCATGAGTGACGGTCACCGCAAAATGCTCCT
>JAYTHR010000332.1:0-1152 GCA_043732425.1 Bdellovibrionales bacterium | reverse complement strand
AGCGCCGCAAACTATCGACCGAGATTTCATCTCCGTGGGCTGAAGAAATAAAAAAGGAATTCAGAAGCCCCGAAGAAAATAATGTGCCCGAGGCTAATGTTGTTGCGTAATTTAAAAAGTCACGTCTTTTCATAATTGTCTACTTAGCAAGCCCGACGCCAAAGGGCAGAGACTTTTTTTGCCTCTCATAAGAAAAAATAACAAAGGCGCCCCATTTAGGCCCTGGCTGTCGAGTCTTTGGACGATTTTACAACTTCAGGAAACACGTGGTATTTGGTTGCTGGCCAGGGACAAGCTTGTTACATCTAATTCTAACAACAGGGGGAATTTATGACGAAGAATCAATTTTTTGCTTTCGTAAGCGTTTGTGCGGCTAGTTTATTTATTTTTAGCGGATGCTCATCCAGCTCGGACAGTAAAAAGGTAACACCTGCTGATGGGAACGTAAGCGTCTTAGAAAAATCGATCCGCGGTGAATGGTTATCTGATTGCTTCCATGATCAGCATGGAAATTATTTACAGAAAATTAAAATGGCTAACGGCTCTGGCACGGTCACTTCGGACTACATGCAGAATCAAAACTGCTCGGGCGCGGTTTTACAAACTCAAGGGCCCGCAGAATTTACTTACGTGTCGGGCGAGTCTGTTGGGGAAACCACAGATGTGACACTGACTTTTAAAGACGGGCGAGCTATTCAAAGCCAGATAAAAATTCATGACACTTTGATGGCCATTACGATTGGGACTGGAATAAGCCATTACCACAAAATTAACGGCACGGTAAATCCAGCCCCGGCCGACAACGATTTTGACCGCGCGGCGATGGGCTCGTGGTTAACTGTAAAGTGCTATCCGGGTCAAAATAATGCGTCGATGAAGCGTCTTTTGAATATTGCGGGTCACGGACAGGCTTCGCTAACAAATCTAGTTTACGCCACGACTAATTGTACGGGTGATTCGCTAGAAGAAGCGGCTCAAAATTTTCAATACACGATTGATAATTATGCAAATGGCGGCGGCCAAGTGACTATTAACGGAGAACCTTCGGATGTCATTATTAACGGGAATAAATTATCCGTTAATTCGAGAACAGAATCTGTCGATTACGAAAAACAATAAGTTAAAATTTCTGAAATTGTCAAAGTGAAAGGC
>JAYTHR010000331.1:0-1154 GCA_043732425.1 Bdellovibrionales bacterium | reverse complement strand
ACCCCAGGCCTATTTTGATCTGCTAAAAACCGATGAAATGCAAAATATTTATAATTGGGAATAAAAATTCTTTTTTTGATTTTGCCCTTGTAAATATTTGGGATACTCCATGATAAAATAACAGGATCAGATATTAAACTTATGGAATGCATATGAACCGTTAACTGCGGACTAGTGCATTCATATCGCTCTGCGTATGCGCGATGCTGACCAGTTTTGTAAAACTGATCAAGATTAACATCCAGAACAGTCGTTTGATTTTCCAATCCGAAGTTTTTTGCGATAGCCATGGCTCCATCAAAATCTTCGCGATTAAAAACAGTCCCAGAATCGAGATCAAGGTATCTAAAAATCAATATTCTGAATTTTCTCTTGGTCTCTATAAATGAAAACAGCATAGCTTGGCTGTCAATTCCACCGCTTAACGCAAGGTAAGGATTTTCATACATATCACATATTTTATGGGCCGCAGCAACGCAGTGATATTTGAAGTCTAAACGGGACGACTTGAATTGCCCAAGATCAACAACAAGTTGGGCCCTGCTGAGATCGTCGCTATTTTCGATGTGGTAGCGTAAATAATTTTGAAAGGTGTAATCAAAATTAAGTTTCAGGCCTTGCAGCATGGGCTAACTATAGATCGGCCCTTATTGGTTTTGCAATTTTAATAATTTTTTTACGAGTATAGATTATTGCGATTTCGAGCGAATTAAGTCTTTAAATGAGCCGCTCGATTTTGATAAAAGCGGATCAGCTGAGACGATCAATTATCAACAAAACGGTGATTGAGTCGATAGCGCCGTTGATATTTAAAGTTGAATCATGAAGCGTCGCCGCTAGAGCTCGATGCTGCACAGCTTTTACAAGCGCACGCCGCGCTGCCGGCGATGAGAACGGAGTTTGTGTCGGCCTCAAACATCCCACCTGCTAACAGTATTCGACGATTATTATCAATTTGAATGGACCATTGTTCATCCTGCAGCCATCCGGTCTTTTGAATCGAGTCCGATGTTTCATCTGCAATTTTCTTCTCGGGATCGAAAAGGTCTGGTTTCTTTTTAGAATCCTTTAAATCTTCGCTCATAACAGTCCCAAAGTTAAATTCCAACAAAAAATAGTTGGGGGTTAATGCCTTGCATGCTATCCTCATCTTA
>JAYTHR010000330.1:0-1155 GCA_043732425.1 Bdellovibrionales bacterium | reverse complement strand
GTGCAAAAACTTTATGTGTTTATAAAACAAAATTTTGCCAAATTGTCTTAAATAAGTTTCCGTACAATAGTGGCCATCTTTTAGTTCTTCCGCTAGATCATACGGGACATATTTTTGATTTGTCTGAAAAAGCCTATACCGACTTACATCAAACATTAAAAATTGCGATGAAAGCGATTCAAACGATTTATAATCCCAGCGGATTTAACATCGGAATGAATCACGGCGCGACGGGCGGCGCTGGAATACCAGATCATTTGCATTATCACATCGTGCCACGATGGAACGGGGATCTTAATTTTTTCCCTTTAATTGCCGAAACAAAATTAGTGATTGAGACAGTCGAAAAAAGCTATAAAAACTTTCAAAACTACTTTAAAAAGTATAGTGAGATTTCAAAAGGCAGCCAAAATCATAAAGGAAATTTATGAATTCGATTCAAGTCGCTCCATTAACTCCTGTGGTAAAAAAATTAGGTTTTGTGATGCTTGTAGTTTGGATCATTATCCAAATTTTCATCGATAAGATATTTCACTTCAATGTCAGCACCTGGTTTATTCTTCACCCGGACCAAGTGATTGAAAAGTTTTCGGTGTGGCAGCTGGTAACATATATGTTTTTTCATGCACTTTCGCCGTTCCATCTTTTATTCAATTTACTGATGCTTTGGTTTATGGGCTCCGAATTAGAAAAACATTGGGGCGCAAAGTTTTTCACGATCTTTTATTTTGTAACGGGTATTGGCGCCGCCATTCTTTACTGCCTTGGGGTTGCAATCTACACGGCCATCACCGGAGCCCAAGGGCCGCTTTTGATTCCCGTCATGGGCGCTTCCGGAGCCTTGTTTGGTCTTTTTGTAGCCTACGGAATAATTTTTTCAGAGCGAGTTGTTTACATCATGGCCGTGATCCCCATCAAAGCTAAGTATTTAGCGATGATTATCGCGGGTGTTGAGCTGTCTTCGCTTTTAACGACGGGCTTTGCCGGCGGAGAAGTGGCGCATTTAGCTCATTTAGGCGGAGCCCTAGTGGGTTATTTGTTTCTTTTAGGCAATGCCCGCTGGAAACTGCAGCAAACAAAGACGCGCCTGAAGAAAAAAAGTTCAAACTTAAGACTGGTTGTCGACAATGATAAGGTCAATTCCAAAGAGGATGG
>JAYTHR010000329.1:0-1156 GCA_043732425.1 Bdellovibrionales bacterium | reverse complement strand
TCGCTTCTAGTAATTGCAAGAGCGGTTTTTTTATCGCTAACCTGGGGCTAACTGAAAAAACTTTTGTTCGTCCGGATTGCTTGGCCACAAGTATTCCTTCTTTTTCCAAACGGATTAATTGCTGGTATACTTGCGAGGTGCTTAAGGTAAAAGTCGTGGCAATCGCTCGCGTGTGGCCTTCACCATAATTTGCTATATATAAAAGAACTTTCTCGGCGGTTGGATTTCCAAAAATAGCTGAGTACATAGGTTACCTCCCGTTCTATTATAAAGAACATATGTTCTTAAAACAAGAACATATGTTCACTTAAACTGAACATTAGCCTTGATGTAACGACACACCATTCATACGAATCCCAATATCATCCCAACGAAAGCCGTGTTTTTGCTCGAAACGTTCGATTTCTGCATAATAAGCTTTTTTGTGTAAAGACTTAAGAACAGCTGTCTGCTTTGTAAACTTAGCAAAAGAAATCGCATGCGGGAGGCAGAAAGCCCATTTACTTTCTTCAGCAACAAGACCGACAACGGGCTTAGGAGCTATACTTTGAAATTCGATCCAATCAGCGTTTTGATTGCGCAGTTCAACTTTGGCTGGATTAGAGCACAGACGGCGAAGGGAATTACTTCGCGCCAAATCCCAACCCGAGTATTCAGATATAATTTTAATTAAATCCTCGTGATAAATGACGAGACCGTAATTTGGCTTTAACCAATTTGTAATTTTATCTGAAAGGAAGCCATAAGAAAAATTTTCTGATTTTGCTTTTTGATAAAGTTCGATGCGGTGAATGATCTCTTGGCAGTGAGGTCGCCAAATTGCTGTGATATTGATAATGTCCCTGAAGTTAAAAACTTTTTGACCTCTAAAATGTTCCGTTATTTTGGTTAGTCCCAGATATTCAGGTTTGAATTTTTCGTAATTCATGACCAAAGAATCTTCTGAAAAATCAAATTGAAATATTTTTTCAAGATCAAGCTGCTTAAATAAATTCAGCACGGTATCGGAATCATCATCAATAGAGTCGTAGTTAATTATTTGTCCCACCGCTTTGTGGGTGTTCTGGACAATATCAATTAGCGGCATCTTAAAAGCTTGAATCTCACCGTAAGGTAGCGTTTTGTTCACTTCGCGGCAGAAATCAACAAACTCTTG
>JAYTHR010000328.1:0-1156 GCA_043732425.1 Bdellovibrionales bacterium | reverse complement strand
AGCTGCAAATTCCGCATTCTAGATTTGCTTTCGGTTTTTGGCAGACACAGCAATTGGCAATTTCCATGTCGAGATCTTACCATTGACCTTCACTTTAGTCATGTTTTCTATCATCAGGCTTAACGGCGAACCGATTTTTATACTGCAAATGATCTATTTCTTTATACAATTTGCTAATATATGGCTCACACGGACAAATTTTCCACTGAAAACATGAATATTATTCACAAGCTGTTTGTCATAGTGCTTTCACTGTCTTTTTTTGTTTTAGGTCTGTTGGGGGTTTCTCTTTTTGCTACCTACCAGTGGCGAAACACTTATGTGCCGACAGCCAACTGGGAGTCGGTAAAAAGCAATGATGATTTGCTAAAAAATATCCAACAGCAAATCAATCAAATTAATCCAGAAAGTGGCACGCCACTTATTTTAGAAATAAAAAAAAGTGCTGAAGAAAATTTAATAAAATCTGCAAAATTGAATGAACTATTACGCCAGCAAGCCGACCAAAATAGAATTGAACATGAGTCCGCGCAAAGCCAGGCTCAAAATTTTATCTACGCGCTTTTTGTGATCGTTATTCTGATTTTGATTCTTATCGCTTATATTATTTTCTTTTTTTCAAAATCCAAAAATAGAGCCTCACAACTGATCGCGGCCATTTCAAACTCTGGACTGGAAGTGGTAAAAATGAGCGATTCACTTCAAAGCCAAGAAAGCAGCCTGATAATTTCTTCAAAAAAAATGACTGAACATTTTGGTGATTTACAATTATCCTTCGGCCAAATTCACCAGCTTTCCGATAAAAAAATTGAGGAAATAAACAAGGCCGTTCTATCCAACCAGACAAGCTCAAAAGCTATCTCGGTTGGAATTGATGACATCGGCCAACTTGTCGAGTTGATAAAAAAAATTCGCACCAGTTCGGCCAAAATACTTGAGGTTAGTAAAGTGATTGATGGCGTGGCCTACCAAACTAATTTACTCGCATTAAACGCCGCTGTTGAGGCCTCCCGCGCTGGCGAGCACGGAAAAGGCTTTGCGGTGGTTGCTGAAGCTGTTCAGGTCTTGGCACAGAAGGCTGCCGCCGCCACAAAAGAAATTAATAGTGTGACAAAAGAAGCGGTAGCCTCTGTTGAAAATGGTACGGTGACCGCAG
>JAYTHR010000327.1:0-4179 GCA_043732425.1 Bdellovibrionales bacterium | reverse complement strand
ATTTTGAGGTCGATTCGACGGTCAAAAGTTCGGATTCTTCTTTCAGAGATTCTGACTGCTCGGACAAATGGATCAAATCACGCGATAATAATTCGTGGCGGGCTTTTTGTTCGTTCAGAATATTTCCGGTCATTTGTTCATTGCGCTTAGCTTGCTCTAGCTCAAAACGCAGTTCTTGAATTTCCATTTCTTTTTTCTGAACAGAACTTTGGAAATTAAAAAATTCATTCTGCTTCGTCTCGACCGCTTTTTCTTGTTCAAGGATTGAAAGTTTTAAAGTTTCTAACTGCGCCTGCATTTGCGAAAGACTTGATTCACTGCCCATTTCGATCGATTGCGCATCATCAAAAATTTTCTGCGCATCATCCGCCGTTTTTTTCAGATCAACGTATTGCAATGAAGAAAGCCAAAGTTCAAGGTCTTCGATTTGGTTCTTAATAGTTCGGTACCGTTCGGCACGCTGAGCTTGACGTTGCAACGAATCGATCTGGCGTTTTAATTCACCAATGATATCCTGCAGTCGTACTAAATTTTGATCTGTAGAAATTAATTTTCTTTGTGATTCTTTTTTACGAGCCTTAAATTTCGTGATCCCGGCCGCTTCTTCAATCAACATGCGACGGTCTTCGGGTTTCGCAGTGATGATTTTACCAATCATACCCTGAGCGATAATCGAAAAACCTTTTGAGCCGGCTCCGGTATCCATGAAAATTTCTTGAACGTCTTTTAACCGCGCTACTTCTTTATTGATGAAGTACTCTCCCTCACCATTTCGGTGCAGGCGCCGCGTGACCATTATTTCTGAGTGCTTTAAATATTTTGCGGGAAAAGGGCCGCCGTCATTTTCTAAAGTTAATGAAACTTCACACAAACCTAAAGAGGCGTAACCTTCTGAACCGGCAAAAATAACATCTGTCATTGCAGACGCGCGAAGGTCTTTTGCGGATTGATCTCCCATGACCCACATTAAAGCATCGACAATATTTGATTTTCCGCATCCGTTGGGTCCTACGATTCCGGTAATTCCGGCGTCAAAATGAATGACCGTTTTATCTTTGAAGGACTTAAAACCAATCAGTTCTAATTTTTTAATTCTCAAAGCAATTCCCCTAGTTAACAGATTAATCTGAAGCGGACCCGACCAAAGGCTAAGTCTTAATTTCAATTAATTCTAAGGGGGCGACGTTTCATGTCAATAAAACAAAAGATTTCTAAACATTTCTTTTTAACGCTATGCTTAGACAGCAGGCATTGGCATAGACTATGCGAAAAAACCTGTCTAATAGCATGAGATTAGGAAAACGCTTTAAAAAGCGACACCGACGTAAAATCGAAAGTAAATACCAGTGGTTTCTGTGGTGTACTTTTTTTTGTTATCGTCAAGATCTGTGGTTGTGTATATGCCGGTAACAGTTTCATTTTTTATTTTTGAATATAAAGGCACCGAGGCTCCGATCCAGTCGACTCCTAAGGTCAAGGAACGCCAAAACCATTCACTTCCAAGGGCTGCGGTAAAATTAACTGATTCGGAATCAAATGCTTTTGAAGATCCTGCCGTGTAGCTATACGAGGTCGCGCGGTAGTCCGTTCCCATACGCCAGTAGAAAGAATTTTTTTCGAACTTTTTAAAGTGCAGTCCGATCGATGAATTTTTAATGCTTTCTGTAGAGCTAAATTCATTCTCGGCATTATTTCTAATAGCTTCAAATAGGACGACAGAATTACGCTCGACAAATTTCCCTAAGGATAAACCCACGCCGCGGCCACTGATCGGCCCGTAACCATAAAGCTGTGCGGTTGCTAAAAAACTTTTACTCATGCGATTAAACTCGCTAGAGCCCTTATGAATTTCACGAGTTGATTTTTCATCGACGACAACAACTTCTTCATCATCCGACGGCGTGATGGCTGCTGCGGGCGGCGCTACTGGTGCCGCCGCCTGCGCGTGCAAAAGACTACAATTAAATGCCACTACCAAAGCAAATATTCCTTTCAAGAAAAACATAAAAACCTCCAGCATCTAAATTATAGAGATCTATTTTGTTTTCCAGAATTACCGCTTCGAAAAACCTGCGGTTAAGAATATTTAACGGCTCTAAACAAGCAGGCAGCAAGTTTATAACTCGCTGCCTCCAGAAAAGTGAGCAGGTACTATTTTTTTTTGAGTGAGGCCCGGGCAGCGGCTAAGCGGGCTATTGGCACGCGAAATGGTGAGCAGCTGACGTAATCGAGGTTTGCTGTTTCGAAAAACTCGATCGATTCAGGGTCTCCGCCATGTTCGCCACAGATGCCTATTTTTAAGTTTTTCTTCGTTTGTCGTCCTAGGTTGACGGCCATTTTGACTAAAGCGCCGACACCAACCTGATCAATGCTTACAAACGGATCCTTGGCAAAAATTCCTTGCGAAACATAGCTTCCTAGAAAACGGCCGGCATCGTCTCGAGATAATCCTAACGTCGTTTGCGTGAGATCGTTCGTTCCGAAGCTAAAGAAATCAGCGTGGGCCGCAATTTCGTTAGCCGTAATCGCGGCGCGAGGTAGCTCGATCATGGTTCCAACAAGATAGTCGAACTTAATTGCTTTTTCCTTTTGAACTTTTTCGACAACTTCAATTGTTTGCGCGCGCAGTAATTCTAATTCTTTCGCTGCTCCCACCAGTGGAATCATGATTTCGGGAATTAATTTATAACCTTCTTTTACCAGTTGTGCGGCCGCTTCGGCAATGGCACGTGATTGCATCTGATAGATTTCCGGAAATGTTACGGCTAAGCGACAACCGCGATGACCCAGCATCGGATTAAATTCGTGTAACGATGTGATTTTATTTTTTAAGCGTGTCAGATCGTAGTGAATCCGTTTTGCTAATTCACTAATTTCTTCGTCCGAGTGCGGAACAAATTCATGCAGTGGTGGGTCTAGTAAACGAATAGTGACCGGAAAGCCATCCATGATTTTAAACAGCTGATAAAAATCATCCCGCTGCATCGGTAACAATTTCGCCAAAGCTTTTTCGCGCTCAGGACGGGTGTCGGCGATAATCATTTCGCGAACCGCATCGATGCGGTCGGCACCAAAAAACATATGCTCAGTTCGACACAAACCAATTCCTTCCGCACCAAAACCGCGCGCTGTCTGCGCATCTTTAGGAGTATCTGCATTGGCGCGCACTTTCATGCGGCGCACGCGATCCGCAATTCTCATCAGGCGATCGAATGAGCCATCCAGAACGGGCTCAATCGTTTTTACTTCCCCAAGAAAAACTTCACCGGTCGATCCATCCAGCGTGATGATGTCCCCTTTTTTAAGAATATAACCCTTCGCCTTCATCGTCTCGGCCTCGTGGTTCACTTCAATTTCAGAACAACCAGCTACGCAACATTTACCCATACCACGAGCCACAACAGCCGCGTGCGAAGTCATTCCACCTCGCGCGGTTAATATTCCCTGCGCGGCAATCATGCCCGCGATATCTTCAGGGGAAGTTTCTACGCGTACTAAAATAACTTTAATTCCTTTTTCTTTAAGCTCAACCGCCTCTTCTGGTGAAAATACAATCTGACCGCACACGCCTCCAGGGCTAGCTGGAAGCCCTTTTGCCAAAACTGTTTTCTGAGATTTTGGATCTAACGTCGGGTGAAGCAGCTGATCTAAAGAACTTGGATCAATCCGTAACAGCGCTTCTTCTTCCGTTAACATTTTTTCATCAATCATATCGCAAGCGATGGCTAACGACGCTTTGGCCGTGCGTTTTCCATTTCGGGTTTGCAGCATCCACAATTTATTTTTTTCAATGGTGAATTCGATGTCTTGCATATCTTTAAAATAATTTTCTAGTTTTTTATAGATAACTTCTAAATCCTGAAACGGAGCCGGCATCAATTCCTTTAGTAAGTGAATCGGTTGCGGCGTGCGAATTCCGGCGACAACATCTTCACCTTGGGCATTGATTAAAAATTCTCCGTAGAATTTTTTCTCGCCGGTACTAGGATCACGCGTAAAAGCGACCCCTGTTGCCGAGTCTTCGCCTAAGTTACCAAAAACCATGGACTGAACGTTGACCGCAGTTCCCCAGCTGGCCGGGATTCCGTGAAGATCGCGGTACGTGATGGCGCGGGCCGTATTCCAACTGCGAAATACCGCATTAATCGCACCCCAAAGTTGTTCGATCGGATCATTCGG
>JAYTHR010000326.1:0-1161 GCA_043732425.1 Bdellovibrionales bacterium | reverse complement strand
CTAAAAGATCGGAAAGATTGTGAAGCATCTTAGAAAATTGCGTGACCGTTAAATCATAAATCACTGAAAACTCCTTTGAATAAGTAGAAAAAGATTATTATATTTAGCAGCGATAATAAACAAGTCTAAGCGGATCAAATTGCGCTGACAAATAGGAAACTCATGCTGACTGTTCACCACTTAAATGATTCAAGATCGCAAAGAATTCTATGGCTACTCGAGGAATTAAAACTTTCTTACGAGGTGAAGTTCTACCAGCGTAATCCGAAAACGTTGTTGGCTCCAGAAAGTTTGCTTAAAGTTCATCCTTTAGGCAAATCACCGGTGTTAACGGACGGAGACATCACGGTCGCCGAATCCGGAGCTATCGTAACTTACCTTCTAGATACTTACGGGGAAGGTCAGCTGCGTCCCCACGCTGGATCGGAAGAGTATAGACGTTTTATTTATTGGCTTCACTATGCTGAAGGCTCGGCAATTTCTCCGTTAGTTTTAAATCTTATTTTTACAAAAATAGAAAACTCGCCGATGCCATTTTTCGTTCGTCCTGTCGTCATCGGAATTTCAAAAAATGTGAAAAAATTATTCATACATCCGCAGATTAAATTGCATTTTGATTTTATAGAAAAAGAACTTTCAAAGCACTCGTGGTTGGCTGGTAAAGAATTTAGCGCGGCCGATATTCAAATGAGCTTTCCCATCGAGTCAGCTGAAGGTCGGGGCGAATTTAAAAATCGCCCTCACTTAGTCGAATTCATTCGAAAAATTAAGGCTCGGCCCGCGTATAAACGAGCAATTAAACGTGGTCTAGCAAAGTAAATGTTAAATTTCTGATAGACCTTTGTTAAAATTTTTTCACAACAATCTATATTATTTCAAACGTCTTGTTTGTAACAAACCGTGTTCATTTTTTAGCCCGAGAAGTTATTGTACCCCAGAACAGCACAGAATAGTTTCTTAGGTTGGCGAAAGGACTCAAACTGTTTAAGAGAATATGATCTTCTATCAATGTCCAAATTCTTTTTGCAGTACTTGTTGTCAGTAGTGTTGTTACTTTTATTATCACCGCCGGAAGTTTATATTTAGATTACCGCAACGACATCGCGGGAATTCAAAAAAACTTTTTATTGATTGAAAGAACTTACAAGGAATGTCTGATTT
>JAYTHR010000325.1:0-1167 GCA_043732425.1 Bdellovibrionales bacterium | reverse complement strand
CTCACTAAATTCTTCGTTCATGACGACGCTTAAGCAAAGACTTTGGCTGATTCGCTTCATTTGATTATTAGCTATAGAATAAATGCTTGATGACACCGGCTTTTTAAATGCTTCAACGAATAAAGACGGTCTTACTTCTTCAATTTCAAACAGGCCTACTAAGGCTTTCGCGTAGGATATTTCGGATAAAGCTTCAGGGAAGGTCATCTTTGAATTTTTTAGTATCTCAAGACTTTGCGGCAATGGTGAAGTCAGAACGATATATTTTGAATCAAAAAATTGACCCGACTCAGTTTCTGCTCGTATAAGATCGCCATTTTGGTGAATTTGAACAATCTTTTGATTGAAATGAATTTTTTTTTCAAAAGCCAGATCTTTAGCAAGCCCTGTCATGCCCTGCCTACCGGAAAACCCTTGAAATTTTTCTTCCGAAAACCAGTTTTGGGTGACGTGGCGTGCTTGCCATCTTTGGTGCCATGGAAACGGATGAGCTTCAGAATGTTTGTAAAACTGGGCTCCATGATCGTAGGTCGCTAAGCCATCGCGGCGTGTGGCAAGGCGTCCACCAACAGATTTACTTTTTTCTAAAACAACTAAATCGACAAATTGACTTTTTAAGTATTCGGCGATTGTTAAGCCCGTAATGCCCGCGCCAACAATAGTTAATGAATTCATATTTAATTCTCCCGAAGCATGGCCCAGAGACGGTATAACATAATCAACTTGAAAAAAAACTTATTAAATATTACGCTTATTTTTTGTTTCAGTTAAACTCTTTTTATTTATAAAAAAGGTCGAAGTGCCTGATAGATTAAAACCCGTCGTCATTATTGGTGCAGGATTAGCGGGGCTAGCCTGCGCCATGACTCTGAAAAAAAACAAGAAGCCCTATCTCGTGATAGATAAACTTGATTCCGTCGGTGGGCGCATTCAGACTTTAAAAACAGAGGATGGATTTCTTTTAGATCATGGGTTTCAAGTCCTACTGACTTCTTATCCTGAACTTAAAAACTTTATTGATTTAGAACGATTAAATTTATCAATCTTTCATTCGGGAACAATTTTATATACCGAGGAAAAAAATCATCTGTTGGGAAATCCGCTTTCTAACCCCGGACAGATTATGAGCACTATTTTATCCTCGGTGGCATCCATTAAAGACAAGTT
>JAYTHR010000324.1:0-1167 GCA_043732425.1 Bdellovibrionales bacterium | reverse complement strand
CTAAAAGCAAATCATCATTCACGAGCAAAGGGCCAAACGAACTGCCTAAAAATATTTTTACACCCGAGCAGTGAGGTAATAGTTCCAGTTCATTTAAGTTTTGAAAGTTATCGTGACTGCCGCCGATAAAAAAAGCGTAGTGGCAATGGGCGCGATTTTTCGCACGGTTTAATTTATCTTGAAATGTTTCCACCGTGGATGTGATCGGGTTGGTATTTGGCATTTCAAAAACACTCGTGATACCCCCCAAAATGGCGGCCCGGGTTCCGCTTTCAAGGTCCTCTTTATGGGTGAAGCCTGGTTCACGAAAATGAACTTGAGAATCAATAAGGCCGGGAAGAAGTGTTAGGCCTTTTAAGTCCACTGATTTTAGTGATTGTAGGTTAGCTTCCGTCGAAATTTCAGAGATGCGTCCGTCCTTGATGGCTACATTTGTTTCCGTTTTAACAAGTTGATTTTTTTCAGTGTCGAAAACAAGGACTGTGGCATTTTTTAGAATCACGTCGTGAATAATCATGAGTCGACTTTACTTGTTTTCTAGCTATAAGTCTAGCGTCCTGCTGACGTCTGGCTTGCCACAGCTGGCAGAAAATTGAGACAATGAGGATTATGGAAAAAACTCTACATTTCATAGCCTCTTATAATTCGCAGATTATTCAAGTTGGTTTTGGAATTGTTTTCCTATTAATTATTATTTACGTCTACCGATTATTTTTTATGTCGGGCGAATTGAATTCAGGTGCCGCGTTGGGGTCGAATACAGAAGCCATCGAAGAAAAGCTAAATATTATTATCGATCAGCAAAAAAATAAAGTAGCAGCAGCAACTTCCTCACCGACCACGGCGGTGGTTGGAGCGGGCCAAGAAATCGAAATTGATCGACTGAAAGCGGAAATATATAACTTACACCAGCAGTTAAAAGAAGCCACTTCTAACGGCGCCGTCCTTGGCCCAGCCGAGCCCAGCGGGGCCGTGTCTGAAAGTAGCGAAAATATCTCGAGTGAAATTCTTGAGGAAAAAATAAAGCTAGAAGAAAAAGTGAAAGACCTTGAGTCGCGACTTTCTGAGTACGAGATTATTGCGGATGATATAGCAGAGCTCAGCCAACTACGAGCTGACAATGCCAAGTTGATTGAACAAATCGGCTTATTAAAAGCAGGTCCGACT
>JAYTHR010000323.1:0-4217 GCA_043732425.1 Bdellovibrionales bacterium | reverse complement strand
CGACTAAATTTTAAATCATTTAAAGCTGGCCCGGATGGCCAGCTTTCTCGGGTTCAAAAGGGCAGAGGCCCTTTTCTGCCAGGATGGCACTTCTACTTCACCACACAAAACCCACTTAAATTAAGAAAGTTCCCAGTGTTTCAAAATAAACTGGTCTCATTTCTAGAAATTTATTAAGAAAACTCACTTTAGATTTCTCTGTCCAAAGTATTAGAACTTTTAAGAAAGGTGAAAGACCGTCATTGAATATCGATAAACAATCCCAACAGATATTTAATTACGCTTACGCCGCAACCCGTTGTTTTTTATGAATTTCGGATTTTTAACCTTTTTCTTTTAAGTCTTTAACCGGAATGAAGATTGTATTCATGGCGAGTACAAATAAGGTCGCTCAAACAATTCCGTTTGAGCCCATGGAATCTAGATTTCATAAAAACAGTTAAATGACATTAATATCATTTGTCATCGAACCTGAGGAATGAAACCTTTATCCCAACTTTTAACCCGGAGGCTTAATGAATGCAAAAATGTTTTTCCCAGTCTTAGTAGCAGGTTTAGTTTTCTCGATCTCAGGATTCTCACAAACGTCGGCCGCACCGCCTTGTCTTTCTGGAGGTCAAGAACTGTTAGTTAATAACGCTGCAGTGATTGGTTGGAAAAACACCACGAACAATCAGTATCGCAATCGTGGACACATTCACGGAACGTTAGTGAAAGCATTCCCGGATCATTCAGGTCATCACCACTACGAAGTTCTTATTGGTGGAAATCAGAATGACACTGTTGAAGTGATTTACAACGAAGCTTTCGGTCCCGTTCCTACTGTCACTCCAGGCATGACTGTTGAGGCGTGCGGAGATTATATCACTTCAAATGCTCCGGCAGGTCACTTTCCGGCTTCACCAGATGGCGCTATTGTTCACTGGGTTCACGAGAGCCCAAATCCAGCTAGTCATGATTCCGGTTATGTCATGCTAGGTGGCGTACTTTGTGGTCAAAACCCAAGCGGCGCCGGCCCAAAACAAGGCGGCCCGAAGCACAATCCAAAACAAGGTCTGAAGCACCCTTAAACTTAAATTCTTAAAAGCCTACTTTCTTCAAAGTAGGCTTTTTTTTGATTTCAAGTTCATTTCTGCGATTCATGAAAAATGACAAAATATGTCAATCTTTTCGATAGCCGAATAAATTTTTCTATTTCAAATCTGTTCTGTTCATTTTAAAAAATGACGAGATTGTCATTTCACTTCTGCAACACTTTCAAGAAAACTCTGTTATAACTTAGTGGTTCGAATTAAACCTCAGTGAAAGGTCCACCTCATGCAATCAAAATCATTATTTTTTAAAACTTTGCTTGTTACCGCTTTTTTAGCGGGTTCAGTTGCCTCAGCAAAAGGCTCTTTCAAAAAAGTATTCGTTGTTGTTCTTGAAAACACGAATTACTCGGCCGCGATTCAACAGCCATTTTTAGCTGAATTTGCAAAGCGAGGCGCCCTGTTAACCAATATGACGGCTTCGACTCACCCATCTGAAGGAAATTACATTTCGATGATTGCCGGGGATACTTTCGGAATTAATAAAGATATTAAAATTGATTTACCAGATGCGAACTTAGCTGACTTAATCGAAGCTAAAGGAATGTCTTGGAAAGTATACGCTGAAGATTACCCGGGAAATTGTTTTCAGGGTGATTCCGGTAATTACGCCCGCAAGCACAACCCTTTTATTAGTTTTACCAGCATCAGCACCAATCCAAAACGCTGCAGGAATATTGTGAACTCAGATCAAATGGATTCCGATCTTAAATCAGGAAATTTACCCAATTATTCGATGTATGCTCCAAACTTGAAAAATGATGGCCATGATACCGGCGTTGCTTTCGCCGACCAGTGGCTATCTCAAAAATTCGGTGCGCTGATGAAAGACCCAAACTTCATGGATCAAATGCTTTTCATTATTACTTTTGATGAATCCGGATCAAAAGCTAGCAATCAAGTTTATACTGCGGTGTTTGGCGACTCGGTCATTTCTGGCGCAAGTTCGAATCAGCCGTACACACACTATTCGATTTTAAAAACAATCGAATCAGCTTGGGGTTTGGGATCTTTGAACAAAAAAGACGTGACTGCTTCTGAAATCAACGACGTTTTAAAATAATATTAAAAAGAGTAAATAAGCACACACTGACTTATTTACTCTTTTTTTCAGACTTTAAATTTCCTTAAATGGCGCTTTAACTCGGTAGCCGCCCTGAAGCGCAACCATCCATCCGGGATACTCAGGCGGAAGTTGACTGACCTCATTTAAAATTTTCAAATCATCCGGACTTAATTTTACTTTTGTCGCGGCCAAATTATCAGTCAGTTGATCTGTTGATTTGGCTCCGATAATTACTGTAGAGACTGCCGCTTGGTGCAGGATCCAGGAAATAGCGATTTGCGCCACACTCACTTGATACTTTTCAGCTAATGGACGCATCGCTTGAATGCATTTCATGGCTCGTGGCTTATCGACAACTGGAAAATCAATTTTACTGCGGCGTGATCCTTCAGGCCCTACTCCGGATTCATCGTATTTACCGCTGAGTAAACCGCCGGCTAAGGGACTCCAAACCATCAGGCCCATTTTCTGATCGGCCGCTAGCGGAATCACTTCCCGTTCAAGATCACGGCCCGCAAGCGTGTAGTAAGATTGAATCGATTCAAAGCGTGCCCACCCTTTTTTTTCTGAAATCGCTTGCGCTTTCATAATCTGCCACGCTGGCATATTGCAAAGTCCGATGTAGCGCACTTTGCCGGAACGGACGAGGTCATTTAAAGTCGATAACGCCTCTTCAAGCGGCGTCTTTGTATCCACACCGTGCAGTTGATAGAGGTCAATATGATCCAGTTGAAGGCGTTTCAAGCTGGCGTCGATTTCATTCATTAAATGATATCGCGAGTGGCCCCGGCCATTGGGAAGCTCATTCATGATGCCAGTCGCTTTTGTTGCAATAATGATTTGATCGCGTGGTAGGCCCCATTTTTTAATCGCTTCACCCGTTAACGTTTCCGATTCGCCGAAAGAGTAAACATTGGCGGTGTCGATAAAATTGACGCCAGCATCAAAAGCTTTTTTAACGATTTCAGAAGCCGCATCTATTTTTAAATTTCCCATATTGGACCAGTAACCCTGACCCCCAAAAGTCATTGTGCCTAAACAAATTTCTGAGACGTATAAACCCGTTTGTCCTAATAAATTATATTTCATCATTTTAATCTCCTTTGCAGAAATGCCCTGCTGCAGTCTATTGAATCTGTTCGCTAAGGCAATGCCTAACACACAGCTTATTTACCGGGCTAACGGAGCAGAGACTTCTTCACACTTTGAATAAAGCTAATCTTATAAAAAGGCTGACAAATTTTTTATCTAACTCTATGTTAGCCCAATAAAATTTAAAATCATCGGGGTTTATTATGCGTCAACTTTTCCTCACATCGTTGCTTATGTTTTTGCAAACTGCGCATGCCCTGGACGCTTTTGAAACCCAAGTTTATGATGCCGGAATTAATGAAATTGGAAAAAGAAGTCTTGAAGTTCATTTAAATCATGTTGTCGATGGGAAAAAAGATCCAGAATACCCCGAACAAATTGCTAATAATCATTTAAGTCACATGACCTTTGAATTGGCTTTAGGACTGACCGAGTTTTGGGAAATGGGAGCCTATTTGCAATCGGCGATCACCACCGACACTCAACTTAAATATGCCGGAGTGAAAGTACGATCAAAGTTTGTAGTCCCAAAATCTGTCAGCGGAAACTATCAACTGGGAATTAATTTTGAAGTGTCCAATGTGCCGAAGGCTTTTGAACCCATCCAGTACAGCGCAGAAATTAGACCTATCTTTGGCTATCAGTGGGAGCACGTTTTGTTTTTGGTGAATCCTATCCTTGGTTTTAACCTTTTTGAACAGTTGGATTCAAATCCGACGTTTGCTCCGGCGACAAAAATTGTCTTTGAAACTCATCAGGGTTATGGCCTAGGGGCTGAATATTATGTGGATTTTGGATCTACCAAACAAATGGACAGTCTGAACCACGCCGAACAATATGTTTACTTAGTTTACGATAAACTAGGGGGTCCGTTCGAGTTAAACATTGGAATTGGCCGTGGCCTCACCGCCGCATCCAATTCCTACGCGCTAAAAACAATTATTGGAACCGAATTTTAAATAAAGGAA
>JAYTHR010000322.1:0-4238 GCA_043732425.1 Bdellovibrionales bacterium | reverse complement strand
AAATACCGAAATCGACGGAGGCGATTTGGGCTTAGATTTAATCTGATTTGCGGCATCTATAACTATGAAAATTTAGAGGTAATGTGAAAGAGATCTATTCAATAACGGCGTCTGGAAATTTTCTTCTGTCTGCATTTTGACCATAGCGTGGAGGGTTGGGATCAAGCTTCTTTAGCTCCGGTTCAAATCTAAATCTACCTATCAGGCCATCTTTTTGAAGGCCGAGGACAAAACCCGCAACCATCTCATCATGGACCATCTGCGAAATGTAGGGGGGCGATGAAATTTCATCGCCCGCAAGTTTTTTTACAAGCTCATTTTTTGGATTTGGCACAATCACATCTTTTGCATAAGAAGAATAATGCTCTTTGAAATACTCTTGCTGAATGAAGCTGGCCCACAGCTTGTGCCGCCAGCTATTACTTCCATCGCAAAGGTATTTGTGCCAGAGTCCTCTCGTCAAAAACCCAGACTTGGCTGCAAACTGAATTTCCCCAGTGGGCTCATAGCGTCTCATCAGCGCACATCCCAGCGTGTGGGTTCCGTTATGATGTACTCGAAGTGGCCTTCCACGAAACGATTACCAACTGCCTTGCCCTCAATCCATCGGGTCTCGACTTGAGGGTTTTTCAATGATGGCATATTGCCAGACTTGGGTGTGGAGGCTGAGGCTTGCCCTTTGCGGAAGGCTTCTTCTTTTTGTTTCTCGGAATTTTCATGGATCAGCGAGGCGCCGACCATTCCGGCCATGCCGCCAAGGGCTGCACCCACAACAACATTTCTAGTTCTGTATTCTCCATCTTTTCCGGGATCGACGATCCCACCCAACACCGCGCCGGTGCCTGCACCAATGGCGCCACCGAGCCCAATGCTTTTGCTTTCAGTTGCACAGCCGGAAAGCACCAGTGATAAAGCCACAATGTGAATGAGCGCGAAATAATAAAAATTTGCTTTTTCTTGAGTCATTTAAAGTCCCTTTTTTGAAGGGTTTTATTTGCTCAAATGGATGCGCAAAGAATCAGGTTTTGATTGCTTAGGGTTTACAAATAATATCGTGCCCCAGTTGCTGGCGAACAGTTCTGGAAATTCCTACAGCACTTGTCAATTCGACGAGTTTAATATGAGGACCCCATGTTTCATTCTTATCTCTCACCATACTCATTACTCCTAAAATTGTTCCGTCAGATCCGACGACTGAACTGCCGCTTGAGCATGTATCAGCATCAATATTAGAATGAAGCATGTTGCCATAATTTTTTGGAGTGTAGCTATTTTTTTCGTCGGCACTTTTGAACATATCTGCGGTTGCTAAAATCCCTTCCGTGTAAAGCGCCACTTCCCCAGAGTAATTCGAAGGTCTCGAAGAAGTTGCAATACAGGTGTAAGAAATCGCTTTTAATTTTTCATTGTCTTCTGGGGGCCTTACTCCCAGCTGCATACATTCGGTTTTCGGCTTGTCTATCATTTGAAGTATTGCAAAGTCACTTGTTGGCCAACCAACTCCAGATTTTTCAAAATTGCGATAGAGTGTTTCAATTTTGGCGCTCTCAAAATTTTTTATTTTATAAGGATTCAAGTTACCATTTCCGAAGACGACCAATCTCGCCCTTTTTCTCTCGCCGTTGACTTCTACGTCACAAAGAACTTTTCCGGACGTCATCTCAGGTAAATATCTTTGGAAAGTAAATGACTGATGAGGCATATCTTCATCACTAAATGTTTTAGATTCGAGGTATTTTTTTCCATCTTTATCTTTAAAAGTGTAAAATCTCGTAAGCATATCTGGATTTTTTTTAAATATCTGAACATCCATATTATCTTCAAATTCTTTACCAAAATCGAAGCACCCTTTTATACAGTGATCAGCTGTAATAAAATGGCCTTCGTTTGAAATATAGGTTCCCGTGCAGTTCCCGTTGGCAAAATTGGCATGAAAAGTTGCAGCTAACAGTGGGGCGATTTCCAATTGTTTAAAGGCACTTAAGTTTTGTGGTTCCGTGAGTGGCAAATAATTAGCGCCAGATACAATCTGTGCTTGCGCCATCGCTGCGAAATAGGGCGTACAGCTGAACAAAACATATGCAGCTGCAATCTTATAGAAGATGACTTTTGAGTTCATATTGAAACTTTTCATCATCTTTAAGCACTGCAAACTTCTAACCATATAGACGACGTCAGGGTCTCCATATTCGTTTTAAGGCAATCTTAGCCCGCTTTGGCATCCAAAACACTTAGCCCTGTGGCTGCTGTCTTAGTCACTCCAGGCAACCCAAACCCCGGGACCAGATCATCATATTTCTGGAACTTCAAATTCAAGGCATGGCTACCGGCTTCGTGGGGAATTATCATCACGGCTTCGCCAACACCAAGCTCTCGCTTGAATATGTTGGGATGAATAATGAACTCCTCCACATCCCGGGCGGAGACATCGCCTGTGATCTCCTCTTTCAATAAACCGCGCTTTCGGCGCTCGGTGTACTTCATCGCCTTCACGGTTCCGATGACCTTTGAGAAATATTCAGCAGACTCAGGATCATTGCCTCGCATGAAAACTTTAAGATTTGCATTGGTCAAAATCGAATTAGCAATGGCATCACCTAAAGTCTTGATGTCCCCCAAGGCTTGATGGGCAAAAACGATTCCAACGTTGGCACTGCGAGATTTATTTAAAATAGAAACAAATCCCGGATAAAGGTACTCGGAAAAGTCATCAAGAAACACCGAGAAGAAATTTAAGTTTACACTTTTCCCTCGGTGGCGATTGGCCACAGCACTTTGTAAACACTGCAGAATCATTTTACCAGAAGCCTTCCCTAAAAAGTAAGAGCTCCATCGGTCCCACCATTTCATAAAACAATAATAGTGTAATATAATCGGCCTTCGTTTGAATTAATGGAGGACCGTATGGACGAGACATTGGAAACTGTGGTGAGTGGATCTGGCGATAATTTCTGGCGGGAGCATTTGATTGCAGCCGGAAATTTCAGTGGAACAGATGGCGAGTACTGCAGGGAACACGATTTAAATCACAAGGCATTTTCATTTTATAAAATAAAGATGGGTTTTAGAAAGCCAAGGGGGAGATCAAAAGCGTTTGTGGAGGTGAAGCCCAAAGCTCCTGAAATAAAAGTGGCAACGCGGTCCAGGGAGTTTAAAAAATCAATACCCGATGCAAGATGGCTAGCTGAATTTGTGACGGCTTTGCTTGAGGGGAAACTCAAATGAAGTCTATTTTTGATTTTAAAAATCTTTATATTCACAGGGATCCTGTGGATATGAGGAAAAGCATAAATGGATTGAGCGCGATAGTGGCAACTGAAATGGGTCTTGATTTAAAATCTTCAAGCTTATTTATTTTTTGCAACAAGCCTAGAACTCACATGAAGATCTTGTATTTTGATAGATCAGGTTTTGCGATGTGGCTTAAGAGGCTTGAGAATTCTAGATTTCCATGGCCCAGAAATTTTAATGACGAAACAATATTGATTGAATCAAAGAATCTAGAATTACTTCTTGAAGGAATAAATGTGTGGACACGATTTAATGATGTTCACTTCGAGCATGTTGTCTGATATAAAATATTTCTAGAGATGAAAAATCAAGAGTTGTCGATAGAAGTCCAGCAATTAAAATCTGAAGTCGTAAGACTTCACGGAATTATTCTACTATTAAAGCGTGATAAATTTGGAGCCAAGTCTGAGAAGGTAGAAAATATTGCAACTAGCCAGCTGATTTTTAATGAGATTGAAAAAGAGGCTTCATTTTTAGCTCCTCCGGAATCTGAGACAATTACCTATACGCGAAAGAAAGGTCGCGGGAAGAAGAAGCCCTTTGGGGAACACCTCCCTCGAGAGGAAAAAATAATCGATTTGCCGGAAGAGGAAAAAATCTGTCCTCATGACGGAACAAGGCTTCAAGAGATTGGTGAAGAGAGATGTGAGAAGCTAAAAACTATTCCCGCCCAGTTTTCCATAGTTGTAGAAATAAAAAAGAAATACGCGTGCCCTTGCTGTGAGTGTTATATGGCTCAGGCCAGAAGCAATTCAATTTTACCAGGCACCATTGCCACGCCGGAACTTTTATCATTTATTATTTTTTCAAAATATTTTCAAGCGTTGCCACTCTACCGCCTTGAGGAACTTTTTAAACTAAATGGAATTGATCTCAAGCGCGGCACCATGGCCAGATGGCTGGTGCGGGTAAAAGAACAGCTCATGCCCATTTACAATTTACTTCAG
>JAYTHR010000321.1:0-4248 GCA_043732425.1 Bdellovibrionales bacterium | reverse complement strand
AGGCTTTCTCTGCGTCACAACTTCGCTATTCGACTATCGACGACGAGCTTACGCAAAAGCGCCGCGAGCAGATTGCTATCGGGCAGTCAGAATCAGCGTTAGATGCGCGGGTGCAATCTTTTGCAACGCAAATTACAGATTTAGAATCAAACTTAGCCGATGAAGAAATAACGTTGATCGAGCTACGCGAGAAACATCACGAATTTGAAACGCGCCGACGAAAGGTGGGAAATTCGCTGGATCAAGAGCGCCAATTACAGATGGATCTGTCGAATGATGCCGAAGCGTTTGAAGCCAATAAAAAAGTGCTGACTGAAGCTTTAAATACGAAGCAAGTTGAAGTTCAAGAATTCAAAGATCTTCTGAACGAGACAGCTTCACGCTTGTACGGTTTAGAAAATCTGCACGCGAATTTCGAAGGCTTTGAAGAAGGCGTGAAACAAGTCATGCTGTGGAGCAAAGCCAAAACTGCTCAGCTTCATGCCGACGGCAGTGTTAGCGAATTCTTTAAACCGGTTGCGGAAGCGATCGAAGTTCCGGCTGATTTTGAAATCGCGATGGAAGCGGCTTTGGGTTCTAAGTTGCAAATGTTACTCTCGCAAAAATCAGAACAAGCGGTGGAAGCCGTTGATTACCTAAAAGAAAAAAATTCGGGTCGTTCTAGCTTTTATTCTAGCGACGGAAGTTTTTCTAAAAATCTGCAGGGAAATCCAAGCACAGAAGCGGGTGTCATTAATTTATTAAAAAACGTGGTTACTTATCAAGAACAGTACGCCTCGAAAGTTTCAGAAATTTTAGATGGCGTTGTGGTTGTTGATTCGATTCGCACGGCTTTAAAATTACGTCCCCAGTACGCAGGTTGGACCTTTGTGACTCAAGACGGTGATACTTTATCTGCGGATGGCGTCTTAACCGGCGGATCAAAAGATTCAGCGGAATCCGGTGTTTTAAAACGCCGTCGTGAAATCAAAGAATTATCAGATAAGAAAAATGAATGGGCTGGTAAATTAGCCTTAGCTACAGCCGCATTAAAAAAAGTGCAGCAGCAGTTAGAAAATGTCGTCACTGATTTCGAAGGCGCGCAAAAACGTCGCTTAGAGCAAGAAGTGAAAGTGGCCGAATTAAAAAAAGATTTAGAGCGCTCAGAGAATGAGTTTATGCAGGCGACCACCGCGGTTGAACGGCAAGAAAAAGAAACTCGACGGCTGAATGATAATTTAGAAACCATGAAGCAAAAGGTTTCTGAATTAACCACGCACTTAAATCAAGCCCGAGCTCAGAAAACAGAATTAGAATCCATCGTCGAAGAACTATTAAATGAATATAATGGGATGAAAGATAATTTTGAAGCCACGCAGGCCGAAGTGATGAATCTACAAATCCGGTCAGCGACAAAATCGCAAGAATATCAGGGAATCACGCGTCAGCTAGAAATGGTCAAAAAACAAGTTCAGGATCTGGATTCTCAGTTATCGCGCATGAATGAAGAAGCCGAAGGCTATTCATCGCAGATGACCGAAGGACAGTATACGTTAGAGCAAGCAAAAATGGATTTTGAAAAAATGCTTTCCGAAGTGGAAGCGAAGCGTTTAGCGATGTCTCAGTTCAAAAATCAGTTTGAAATGGAAACGGCTCACATTCGAGAATTAGAAACAAAAGTTTCAACGACCCAGCGTGAGCGCAATGACCGTTTATCAAAAATGAACGAAGCGCAGTTAAAATTAGAGCAAGCGAAAATGAAAGAGCAGTATCTGGTCGATCAAGTGCGCGAAAAATACATGCTAATTTTATCAGATATCATTTCAAAATACGAAAATCGCGAAGGGGATCCAACGGCGGCGGACGCTGAATTGAAAGAACTTCGTGAAAAATTAGCCAAAATCGGCGAAGTGAATCTTTCGGCCATCGCCGAATATTCTGAAACGCAAGAACGCTACACGTTCTTAACGGGTCAACATGCTGATCTGACTGAGGCTAAAGAACAGCTTCGTAAAGTCATCGATCGTATTAATAAAATTTGCTCGAAAAGATTTAAAGACACTTTTGATCTTGTGAACGAACGCTTCCAAAAGGTTTTTCCTGTTTTATTCGGTGGCGGTGAAGCGATGCTTCAGCTGATCGAAGATGTTGAAAAAGGCGAAATGGGAATCGAGATTATCGCCAAGCCTCCAGGTAAGAAAATGCAGAATGTCACCTTGATGTCCGGCGGAGAAAAAGCCCTGACAGCGGTGGCGTTAGTATTTTCGATCTTCTTAGTGAAGCCATCGCCTTACTGTTTGTTAGATGAGGTTGATGCGCCACTTGACGATGCGAACGTGTATCGCTTTAACGATTTAGTGAAAGAGATGGCGAAAAGATCACAGATTATTGTGGTGACACACAATAAGCACACGATGGAAGTTGCTCAAAAATTGTATGGCGTGACCATGCAAGAGCGCGGCGTTTCTACGATGGTGTCTGTTTCTTTGGCTGATATTTAGTAGCAATATAAGTCGGACTATCACTAGTAACATTAAGAAAACTAAAAAAATGGCAGATCAAAAAAAGAATTACGGAGCTGATCAAAAACCAGCTCCTTCTTTTTTAGAGATTCATCAACAAGCTTGTCGCATGCAACAAGATGGTTACATTGATCCTGAAACAGGATATCACGTACTGACTTCGTATTTTCTGAAAGAACGAGGCTTCTGCTGCACGAATAAATGCCGGCATTGCCCCTACGGTTTTCACGAAGACGCGTGGCCTTTTAGTGAAAACCAAAGCGAAGTGAAAAAAAAGTAAAGGATTTCAACATGTCTGATTCCAGTTACACCGTGCTTATGAGTTTACTCGGGTTTGTTTTCGTTCTGATGCTCGTCATTTTCGGAACGATCGCTTTTTCAGTTTTTAAAAAAAATAAAAACAAAAAAAGTGTTCCCGAAACGAAAAATCTGGAAAGCGTGAAGCTAGAGCCCATTTCCGCCGAACCCGAACCCGAGCACGAGCACGAAACAACAGTCGCCGAAGCGCTGGCAAAAACAGAGCAAAGCTTCTTCGGACGCATTAAAAAAGCCTTTTCAAATGCAGACAAAAAAATTGTTTTAGACGAGATTGAGGAAATTCTTTATACCAGTGATCTTGGACCACAAACTGTTGAGAAATTATTAACCGCAGTCAAAGAAGTGCTATCTGGTAAAGAAATTTCAAATATTAATTCGGTCAAATTAGCTTTGCAAAAAGAAATGAACGAAATCCTAGAACCTGTTCAAGCAAAATCAGAAAATCATTTTTCATTGCAAGAGCAAATTTCTAAAGCGATCAGTGGCCCCACGGTACTTATGGTTGTCGGAGTCAATGGTGCGGGAAAAACGACATCTATTGGGAAAATCACCGCGCAATTAGCAAAAGATGGAAAAAAAGTTTTGGTCGCTGCCGGCGATACGTTTCGTGCGGCCGCCGGAAGCCAGTTAAAAGCATGGACCGACCGCGCGCAAGTCAGCAGTCAGGGCAATTCCGAAGGTTTAGTCGAAATTTTTTGGCCGGCAAACACAACGGATCCTAGTGCGGTCGCATTCGATTCGGTACAAAAAGCCAAAGCGCAGAATTTTGATTACGTGATTCTAGATACCGCCGGACGTTTACATACCCAAGCTAACTTGATGGAAGAATTAAAAAAAGTAAAACGAGTGATGGCTAAAGTGATTCCCGAAGCCCCGCACGAAACTTGGATTGTGCTTGATGCGAACTCCGGTCAAAACGCGTTGTTACAGGCTAAAGAATTTCACGCTGCTTTATCCATCACCGGAGTTGTTCTAACAAAAATGGACGGAACGGCCAAAGGTGGAGTCGCTTTAGGTCTTGTGGATCAACTACAAATTCCTATCAAGCTCATCGGCGTCGGCGAAAAGATTTCTGATTTGCGCCTATTCAAATATCCAGAGTACGTAAATTCAATTTTGGGTTTATAACGATTCATAAAAGAAAAAGCCTGAACTACCTTAAAGGGGTAGTGTCAGGCCGAAAAAACTGAAAACCTAAACTGAAAACCTAACCGCGATACATGTCAGCGCTCGGATCTGAAGAGCTAGAGTTCCCGTTATTGTACGTCGGAGCTGCAGAAGCCGGCATTGTGTAATTCTGTAAGTTCGATTTCAAAGAATCAGGAATGATGGCTCCTGATCCAGAAACTCCACCGAGTGGCATATTCGCAGGGTGTTCGTAATTTACAAAGCGACCTTGATCGACTAAAAAAGCGCCGTGAAATGAAGA
>JAYTHR010000320.1:0-1181 GCA_043732425.1 Bdellovibrionales bacterium | reverse complement strand
CATCTCAAAAGCCGTTTGTTTTATTTCGTATTTCTTTTTTGCGCCTATTCATTTTGTGAGGCTCAAGATTTATCTCAAACAAAAAAAAATAAAAATCCTTTCCCCGTAAGATACACAAGCGAAGCCGATCAGAAATTAATGATTAAAACAATCACCGTCGCCCCCGTCTATGATAATGTAAAAAAAGTTTACGCCGAACCCATTCAAAAATTATTGGCTGAACTGATTCAAAATGATAAGGTTTGGGGATTTTCTCCGTTTCCAGAAACTTCTAAAAAAATATTTATCGAAACCTACGATGCAAATTCAAAAGAAGTTTTAGAAATTCTCAAGCAAACATCCGCGCAGGGTTTATTGACCGCCATAATTACCAAAGGCCCTAATGGACTAAGCGCTAAACTTAAACTTTATACATCCGATCAAGGTTTACTCTTAGCGGAAGAATCATTTCAAGACTTAACCGCTTTCGAAATCCCCCGCCTGCGTGAAGAATTCATTACTTTGTACCAAAACTTAAAAAACAAATTACCCTACCGTGGATTTATTTTGAGTCGTCGCGGCCTAGAGGTCACTATAAACGCGGGCTCAAAAAACGGAATTAGCGTTGGCCAAGAACTGACGTTCGCACAAATTTTAAAAGTAAACCGTCATCCCAAGCTAAGAATATTGGTCAGCACCGAAAAAGAAATTATTGGACGCGTCCAAGTTACCAAAGTCGAACCGTATCTTAGTTTCGGACAAATTATTCTCGAAAAAGAAACAGGAGTACTCGAGGTTGGCACGAAGCTTTTGCCGACAGAGTCCATTGCGTATCCTCGTCCCGTCATCAATTCCAACGGAGAAGTGATTGACGATAAAGCCCCTTCCACTTCGAACAGCAGGCCTGATCAAGCAGCCAACTTGACTGCAGAAAAAAAAGAACGTCCTGGCCTTTCTTCACATCTTGGCAAAGTCGTTTTGCAAGGTGGCCTCAGCCAATACGCCGAATCTGGAAGTTTTAATTCGGGACCATCTATTTCGACATCCCAAGCTTTAGCTCCAACTGTGTTTTTAGACGGCGAGTACTGGATAACTACAAACTGGTTCGTTGATCTAAGCATTCTGCAATCCCTTTTCTCGGCCAGTAATCCCCAAGCAGGCTCTAATCCCTCGAGCTTAAATTATACCTACTCTAAATATTC
>JAYTHR010000319.1:0-1181 GCA_043732425.1 Bdellovibrionales bacterium | reverse complement strand
TAAAAGCGGTTAAAATACTTTAACTCGTATTTTCTTAGTTGCAGCTGTGCTGAGGAATTATACCCCTGGGCAGACGCGTCTCTTGATCAAAAATGTTTTACCTTCAAGTGTGACGAAAAATGAATTTAAATTTAAAAGGCCGCTTCAAGGGCTGGAACCATTCACCACTTTTTGTTCTGCTAATCACTCTGTTTTTTTCGGGAGCTTTATCCTATTTTATATTTCTAGACACCCAAGCCGAACTCTTAGCGCGCCTTGAAAGAACAGAGCGGCGTATTCAGCATTCGGTACAAACTCGAATGGCCGTTTATATTAACACATTGATCTCTGTTCGTAGTTATCTAGCTTCAGAAAAAAAATTTTCTCGCGCCGGTTTTGCTCGGTTTATCGAAGGGCTTTCAATACAAACTAAATATCCCGGACTTATCGCCTTAGACTTTATTACGAAAGTGGACAAGAAAGATCTAGCCTCGCATTTACAACAGGTGCGGCGAGAGGGATTTTCAAAATATAAAATATGGCCGCCCAGTTCCGAACAGCAAATGATGCCGATCTACTTTTTAGAGCCGTTTAATGAAACGAATCAAAAGGCTTTTGGTTTCGACATGATGACGGATCCGGTGCGCCGTGAAGCTTTAGAAATCGCGCGTGATACGGGTGATCCAACCGCGACAAAGAAAATTGAATTTGTACAAGAAACTCAGACGGCCGAAACTCCCGTTAATAGACGTTACGGTTTTGACATCTTTATTCCTCTTTATAAATCCGGTTGGCCCGTAAAAACAGTAGCGCAGCGACGCGCAGCTATAACTGGCTTTGTCGTAAGCCCTTTTCACATGGATGAACTTTTTGACGAAATCCTTTATGAAGAAAATTTTCAACAAGATCTAATTACTTTTCAGCTCTACGACGGCCCTGCGGTGGACGACACCAATTTAATTTATTCTCCTCAATTTATCAAAAGTGATGTTAAAACCCACTTGCAGCGCGCGGTCCCGATTTCATTCGCGACGCGCCGTCTGACTCTGAATTTAAAAACTCTTCCGGCGTTCAGCTCAAGCTCTTCCGTCAATAGTCACTGGATAGTTTTAGGACTTGGCTTTTTTGCTTGCTTCTTACTTTATTTTTTTCTGCGCTCTGCTTTTCGTCACGCCGAAAAAACGGAAAAAAATGAACACCAG